>DATHRJ010000268.1:0-14511 GCA_035465455.1 Lysobacter sp. | reverse complement strand
CGCGTCCAGCCGTTCTGAAGGTGCGTGGATCAGGTCGGTCGACAGGGCCGCGATCAGCCGTTCGAACGCGAGTCGCTGTCCGAGACGGCGCCGGTACGTGGAATTGCCGTGAGCCTGGCCGAGAGTGGCGAGATATCGCGCGGGGGTACCCGGTGCGCGGCTCAGCATCAACGGCACCACCGGCGCGTCCGGCACCGCGATGTCGAAGCGCAGGATGCCCGCCGGCGCAGCTTCGGCGGCAGCACAAAAAGCCCCGAATGCCGCGGCATCGACACCCGGAAGCAGGTCGAGGATGCAGCGCGATCCGCCACTTGCGCCCTCCACCCCATGGATGAGCCCCTGCGCGTCGACGAGAAGCTTATGGACAGCCGATCCTTCCGCTTCGGCATCATCCCGTCTTGTCTGTTCCCGCATCTGAAAGACATGCCTCCACGGCCAATATCGGCCGTCGACAGCATGTCATGCGCGGTAGCGAACGCAAGCGCGCACGAGGGCGGCCTTCGGCGCCAGGTTTTCACGCATGCATGGCGTTGCCGTCGGCCTTGGCCAGACCGCGCCGCCTTCAGTCGGCGGCGCCCAGCGCGTCGGCTAGCCGCTCGACCGCGATGACCTGCATCTCGCCGATCCTGCCGCTCTTTGGCGCATTGCCCTTGGGCACGATCGCGCGCTTGAAGCCGTGGGTGGCCGCTTCCTTCAACCGGTCCTCGCCATTGGGCACCGGACGAATCTCACCCGACAGGCCGACCTCGCCGAACGCGACCGTCCGTTCCGCCAGCGGCTTGTCGCGCAGGCTCGACAGCACCGCCAGCAACAACGGCAGGTCGACCGCGGTCTCCTGCACGCGGATACCGCCCACGACGTTGACGAAGACGTCCTGGTCGCCGACCCCGACGCCACCATGTCGATGCAGCACCGCCAGCAGCATCGCGAGGCGATTCTGTTCCATGCCGACCGCGACCCGCCGCGGGTTAGACAATGGCGACGCATCCACCAGCGCCTGCACTTCGACCAGCAGCGGCCGCGTGCCTTCGCGCGTGACCATCACGCAGCTGCCCGGCTGTGCGCTGGTGCTGCCGGAAAGGAAGATCGCCGAAGGGTTGGGCACCTCGCGCAGGCCCTTGTCGGACATCGCGAACACGCCGAGTTCGTTGACTGCGCCGAAGCGGTTCTTGAACGCACGCAGCACTCGTAAGCGGCGGCCGCTCTCGCCCTCGAAATACAGCACCGCGTCGACCATGTGCTCCAGCACGCGGGGCCCGGCGATGCCGCATTCCTTGGTGACGTGACCAACCAGGAACACCGAGGTGCCGGTTTCCTTGGCAAAACGCACCAGCCTGGCTGCGCTCTCGCGCACCTGGCTCACCGATCCCGGCGCGGCGCTGAGCTCCTCGGTCCACAGGGTCTGCACCGAGTCGGCGACGATGATGCTGGGCTTCATCGCCATCGCGCTCTCGAGAATCTTCTCGACCCCGGTCTCGGCCAGCGCGTGCACGCCCTCCAGCGGCAGGCCCAGTCGCGACGCGCGACCGGCGACCTGCGCCAGCGATTCCTCGCCGGTCACGTACAGGCTCGGCAGCGTCGCCGCCATCCGCGTCACCGCCTGCAACAGCAGCGTCGACTTGCCGATGCCGGGGTCGCCACCGACCAGCACCACCGCCCCGGGGACCAGCCCTCCGCCCAGCACGCGGTCGAGCTCGGCAATTCCGGTCGACACCCGCGCATTCTCGTCGTGGCGCACGTCCTTGAGCGCGGTGACCTGGGGCACGTCCAGCTTGCCCGCCCAACTGCTGCGCCGCGATGGCGCCGTCACTGCACCCCTGGCCGCCGCAGCCGACTCGATTACGAACTCGCTCAGCGTATTCCAGGCACCGCATTCGGCGCACTGGCCCTGCCATTTGTTGTGGTCCGCGCCGCATTCGGAACACACGAATGCGGTACGCGCCTTGGCCTGGGACTTGAGTGCGGGTTTGGCCATGGGTCAGCGTCGTCGATTCGGCAAAGCCGCACTGTAAACGGCTTGGATCGCAACTGCTGAGATCGATCGGCCCACGCACTGGGCAGCGCGGGAAAGCCCATGGAACAGCAAAGTCGACCGTGGGGGGTGGATCGAGGGCGCGATCAGTCGTCGCGAATCTTCAACCCGTGCTGCTCGTTGATGCTGCCGTCGGGCTCGAGCACCGCGGTCAACTTGCGGTCGCCGTCCGTGACCACCGCGACCGAGGGCTCGAACGGCTTGCGCCGCACGAACTTGAGCTCCCAGCCGAACTTCTCCAGATCGTTCAGGGTTTCCAGCTGCGCCTCGTTGAGTTCGCGTTTGAGTACACGCAGCAACTGCTTTGCCGATGTGCGGCGATCGGTAGCGGTCTCTTCCATTGGAGCCCCCTGAGCTTGTTCAGTGACGCTACAGCTTGCCAGGTGGGTCGCGCAAGTTTCCGGCCCAGCCTGCGCGCGTCTTCAGCTGGTTTTCTTCACAAAAAAGCCCCGAGAAGTGCTCGGGGCTGAATCGAAAACATTGTCGGTGGTGCCGGAAATAGGAATCGAACCTACGACCTACGCATTACGAATGCGCCGCTCTACCAACTGAGCTATTCCGGCAAATGCTGCTTTCGCCCTGATGGCGACGCGGCACGTGGTCGGCCGCGGGACCGCAAATTGTAGGCGGCGGCCCCAGAGCGGTCAATCGAATGGCTGCAGCGCCCGGGCCCGGACAACGATCCGATGGGACCTCAGGGCTCGGGGATTTGGCGGACGCTCCCGACAGTTCAACCCACCAGGTGCAGGCGCAGCTCTCGCGGCAAGGCAAACACCATGTTCTCCGGCTCGCCCTGCAGTTCGGTCACCTGGCTGGCCCCCAGCTCGTTCAGCCGGTCGATCACGCCACGCACCAGAACATCAGGGGCGGAAGCGCCCGCGGTGATGCCGATGCGCGTGCGGCCATGCACCCAGGCCGGGTCGATCTCGCTGGCGCCGTCGATCAGGTAGGACTCCACCCGCTGTCGGTCGGCCAGCTCGCGCAGGCGGTTGGAGTTGGAACTGTTCGGCGACCCGACGACGAGCACCAGGTCGCATTGCGCCGACAACGCACGAACCGCGTCCTGGCGGTTCTGGGTGGCGTAGCAGATGTCTTCGTTCTTGGGGCCCTGGATCTGCGGAAACCGCTCACGCAGCGCTTCGATGACCACGCGCGTGTCGTCGACCGAAAGCGTGGTCTGGGTGGTGTAGGCGAGGTTTTCCGGTTGATCGACCTGCAGCGTGGCGACATCACTGAGGTCCTCGACCAGGTAGATCTTCCCGGTACCGGCCTCGCGCTGCCATTGCCCCATCGTGCCCTCGACCTCGGGGTGGCCCTCGTGTCCGATCAGCACGACGTCGCGACCGGCGCGGCACTGGCGCGCCACTTCCAGGTGCACCTTGGTCACCAGCGGACAGGTGGCATCGAACACCTTGAGACCGCGGCGGGTGGCTTCGGTGCGCACCGCCTGGGAGACGCCGTGGGCGCTGAAGATCACCGTCGCGCCGTCGGGGACTTCATCGAGTTCATCGACGAATACCGCGCCGCGCTGCTTGAGATCGTCGACCACGAAGCGGTTGTGCACGACTTCGTGGCGCACGTAGATCGGCGCACCCAGGGTTTCGAGCGCGCGGTTGACGATCTCGATGGCGCGGTCGACGCCGGCGCAGAAACCGCGGGGATTGGCGAGCAGGACGTCCATGGTCAAAGTTTACTCCGTCGGTTTCGACGACTTCTGCGCGCCGCTGAACAAGCCGTACAGCGCGATCCCGATCGCGCCGCCGACGATCGCGGCGTCGGCGATGTTGAACGCGGGCCAGTAGAAACCGCGCCAGTACCACTGGATGAAATCGACCACGTGGCCGTGCAGCAGCCGGTCGATCACGTTGCCGATCGCGCCGCCGATCACCAGCGCATACGGCAGCGCGGTCTTCCAGTCGCCGCGCGGCGTGCGCGACAGCCAGTAGCACAGTAGCCCGGCGATGCCGAGCGCCAGCGCGATGAAGAAGTACTGCTGCCAGCCACCGGCATCGCTGAGGAAGCTGAAGGCCGCGCCGGTGTTGTAGGTGCGGTACCAGTTCCAGAAGCCGTCGACCACCGGGATCGCGGTGTACTCGGGCAGCGAGCCCAGCACCCAGGCCTTGCTGGCCTGGTCGAGCACGATCACCAGCAGCGACAGCGCCAGCCAGGTCAGCGCGTTGCGGCGGACCGGGGCCATCAGAACCACCTCCGGTCTTCGCCCGGGCCATCGATGTTGTCGACGCAGCGCTCGCACAGGGTGGGATGCATCGCATGGGTGCCGACGTCGGCGCGATGGTGCCAGCACCGCGCGCACTTGGGCTTGGCGGTCTTTGCTGCGGCCACGGCGATGTCCTTGACCCCATCGTCGGCAACCACGCTCACGTCGCCGCTGATCAACAGGAAGCGCAACTCGTCGGCGAAAGGCGCCAGCCAGTTCTGGTCGGCGACGCCGCAGCGCAGGGTGATCTCGGCCTCGAGCGCGGCACCGATCGTGCCGGCGGCGCGCATCGGCTCCAGCGTCCTGCTGACCTGCTCGCGCAGCACCAGCAGGCGATCGAAATCCTTGGCCGACAGCGCGGCATTGTCCGGCAGCGGCGCCAGGCCGTCGTACCAGGTCGCGAACAGCACGTTGTCCTCGCGCGGGGGGCCGACGGGCTTGGGCAGGTAGGCCCACATCTCCTCGGCGGTGAAGCTCAGGATCGGCGCGATCCAGCGCGCGAACGCCTCGGCGATGCGGTACATCGCGCTTTGCGCCGAGCGCCGGCCGCGCGAGTCCTCGGCCATCGTATACAGGCGGTCCTTGGTCACGTCGAGATACAGCGAGCCGAGCTCGACGCTGCAGAAATTCGACAGCGCCTGCACGATCTCGGCGAAATCGTAGCGCTCGTAGGCGCCGGTGATGCGGGCCTGCAGCTCGTCGGCGCGATGCACGATCCAGCGGTCCAGCGCCACCATGTCCTCCAGCGGGCGCAGATGCGTCGCAGGATCGAAGCCGTGCAGGTTGCCCAGCAGGAAGCGCGCGGTATTGCGGATGCGGCGATAGGCGTCGGCGCTGCGCTTGAGGATCTCGTCGGACACCGACATCTCGTTGCGGTAGTCGGCCGAGGCGATCCACAGGCGCAGCACGTCGGCGCCGAGTGCGTCGACCACCTGCTGCGGGGCGATCACGTTGCCGAGCGACTTGGACATCTTGCGGCCGTCGGCGTCCACCACGAAGCCGTGGGTCAGCACCTGCTGGTACGGGGCCGCACCATCCATCGCCACGCCGGTCAGCAGCGAGCTCTGGAACCAGCCGCGGTGCTGGTCGGACCCTTCCAGGTACAGGTCGGCCGGCTTGCGCAGGCCGTCTTCGGGCCGCTGCGCCAGCACGCATTCGTGGGTGACGCCCGAGTCGAACCAGACATCGAGGATGTCGGTGACCTTGTCGTAATCGCCAGCCTCATCGCCCAGCATCGTCGCCGGGTCCAGCGCGTACCAGGCATCGATGCCCTCGCGCTCGACCAGGGTCGCGACCTGGCGCATCAATTCGACCGAACGCGGGTGCGGCTCGCTGCTGATGCGGTGCACGAACAGCGCGATCGGCACGCCCCAGGTGCGCTGGCGGCTGATGCACCAGTCGGGGCGGCCCTCGACCATGCCGGCGATCCGCGCCTGCCCCCATTCGGGGAACCAGTCGACCTCGCCGATCGCGGCAAGCGCATCGCTGCGCAACGCGGCCTGGTCCATCGAGATGAACCATTGCGGTGTCGCGCGGAACGCCACCGGCGTCTTGTGGCGCCAGCAATGCGGGTAGCTGTGGCTGAGCTGGTAGAACGCGAGCAGCGCGCCGTGGCTGCGCAGGACCTCCACGATCGTGTCGTTGGCCTTCCAGATGTGCAGGCCGGCCAGCGCCGGTGCGGGCGCGCCGTCGGCAGCCGGTGCAGGCGCCTGGGTGCCCGGCAGGTACACGCCGCGCGCATCCACCGGATTCAGTTCGGCCGCCTGGTACTGATCGACCAGCCCGTACTTCAGTCCGACCGCGAAATCTTCCTGGCCGTGGCCGGGCGCGGTGTGCACCGCACCGGTGCCGTCCTCGTCGGACACGTGGTCGCCCAGCAGCAGCGGAATCTCGCGCTGCGGGTAGAACGGGTGTTGCAGGCGCAGGCCTTCGAGTTCCACGCCCTTGGCGTGGCCATGCACGACGACCTCGCCGATGCCGTAGCGTGCCAGCGCCTTGCCCGCGAGCGCCTCGGCGAGCACCAGCCATACGTGCGCGCCATCGCGCTGCGGGCCTTCGACCAGTACGTAGTCCAGCGAAGGGCCGACGCTGATCGCCAGGCTCGCCGGCAACGTCCATGGCGTGGTGGTCCAGATCGGCACCGCGATCTCCACGCCGTCCTCCAGCGCCACTCCGAAGGCATCGGCAATCGCCTTGGACTGCTTGGCACGGTAGGCGACATCCACGGCCGGCGAAATCTTGTCGGCATATTCGATCTCCGCCTCGGCCAGCGCCGAACCGCAGTCGAAACACCAATGCACCGGCTTGGCGCCGCGCAGCAGGTGGCCGCGCTCGACGATCTTCGCCAGCGACCGCAGCATGTCGGCCTCGAAGCGGAAATCCATCGACCGGTATGGCTTGTCCCAGTCGCCAATCACGCCCAGACGCTTGAAGTCGCGACGCTGGATGTCGATCTGCTCGGCGGCGTACTCGCGGCATTTCTGCCGGAACGCGGCGGCGTCGAGCTTGGTGCCGACTTTGCCGTGCTTCTTCTCGATCGCGATCTCGATCGGCAGGCCGTGGCAGTCCCAGCCCGGCACGTACGGCGCGTCGAAGCCAGCCATCAGCTTCGACTTCACCACGATGTCCTTGAGCACCTTGTTGACCGCATGGCCGATGTGGATCGCGCCATTGGCGTACGGCGGGCCGTCGTGCAGCACGAAGCTGCGCTCGCGCTGGCCGGTCTTCGCGCGGATCTGCGCATACAGTCCCTGCTCTTCCCAGCGCGCCAGGGTCACCGGCTCGCGCTTGGGCAGGTCGCCGCGCATCGGGAACTCGGTGGCCGGCAGATGCAACGTCGCCTTGTAAGGATTGGGTGCTGCGTTCTTGGGTTCGGTCACGCGAAGGCTCTTGGTTGCTGTTGCATGAGTAGAGCGCGCGCCTGCTCGGCATCGCGCTGCATTTGTGCGGTCAGGGCCGCCAGGTCGGAATAGCGGACCTCGTCGCGCAGCTTGGCGACGAACTCGACCTCGATCCGGCAACCGTAGATGTCGCCGTCGAAGTCGAACAGGTGGGCTTCAAGCAAAGGCTCCACGCCATCGACCGTCGGCCTGGTGCCCAGGCTTGCCACCGCCGGCCGCGGCGCGTCGCCGATGCCGTGGACGTAGGCTGCATAGATCCCCGACAGCGCCGGTTTCCTGCCGGCCAGGCGGATGTTCGCGGTCGGAAAACCGAGCGTGCGACCCAGCTGGCGCCCGCGCACCACCCGCCCGCCGATCGCATACGGCCGCCCGAGCAGGCGCTGCGCATCGGCAAAATCGCCAGCCTGCAGTGCGGCGCGGATGCGGGTGCTGGAGACGCGTTCGCCATCCAGCAGCACCGGTTCGATCTCACCGGCACGGAAGCCCTGCCCGCTGCCCGCGAGATCGGCACCGATCTGCTGCAACAAGGTGAGATCGCCGCTACGCGCCTTGCCGAAGCGGAACCCCGGCCCGACCCAGACCTCGCGTGCCGCCAGCCGCCCGACCAGCACCCGCTGCACGAACGCCTCG
The DNA here is from genome assembly GCA_035465455.1 of Lysobacter sp. Classification (GTDB taxonomy): domain Bacteria; phylum Pseudomonadota; class Gammaproteobacteria; order Xanthomonadales; family Xanthomonadaceae; genus Lysobacter_K. Next base: position 6,731 of record DATHRJ010000268.1, on the reverse strand, counting down.
GCGGTCAGCGAACTCAGCGCCGCGTCGAAGCGCAGCAGCCCGACCTGGTCCACGCCGAGCGCACACAGCCCTTCGACCTTCGCGCGCGGCAGCAACAGTCGCGGCGGCGGATTGGCGCCGGCGAAAAACTCGCGCGGCAGCGGTTCGAAACTCAGCGCCACCGTCTCGGGTCGCACTGTCTGCGTTGTCAGCGCGCGCGCGCGGGCCACCGCGTGGCGCACCAGCGCCTGATGCCCCAGGTGCAGGCCGTCGAATGCGCCGATGCAGACCACACTGCCGTGCGGGCACCGGGGCCCGCCCTCGACGTCACGAAACAGCCTGCTCATTGCATCGAAGTATAGCGGTCGCACCGCGGCTCAATGCCGCACATGGCGCGGGCGCAGTCCTGCGGCCAGCAGGACGATGCCGTAAACGGCGCCACCGGCAGCGATCACCGCCAGCAGCCAGATCCAGCGCCAGGCGAAGGCCAGCACCGTCCACTCGCCGATCCATTCGCGCATGCCGACGACCACTGCGGCCATGGCAAGCAGCGCCAGTGCGATGCGCGACAGCCAACGACCCCAGCCCGGCTCCGCCTGGTAGACACCCGCCCGGCGCAGGTAACGCCACAGCAGCGCTGCGTTGAGGATCCCCGCCAGCGCGGTGGCCGCGGCGATACCCGTATGGGCGTAAGGGTTTTCCAGCAGCCACAACGGCGTGACCAGGACGATGGTCAGCACGACATTGGCCACCACCGTGATGACCGCGGCACGCATCGGGGTTTTGGTGTCCTGGCGGGCGTAGAACGCGGGCAGCAGCACCTTGCTGAGCATGAAGGCCGGGATGCCGATGCTCATCGCGATCAACGCGTAGCTCACCATCCGCGTGTCCACCGCGGTGAACTGGCCATAGTTGAACAGCGACGCGGTGAGCGGCTCCGACAGCAGCACCAGGCCCAACGCAGCCGGCAGGCCGATCAGCATCACCATGCGCAGCCCCCAGTCCAGCGATCGCGAGTAGCCGGCGGAATCGTCGTCGGCATGCTGGCGCGAGAGCTGCGGCAGGATCACGGTGCCGATCGCCACCCCGAACAACCCCAGTGGCAACTCGATCAGGCGGTCGGAATAGTAGAGCCAGGCCTGTGCCGCCGGCACCAGCGCCGAGGCGAAGGCGGTGCCGACCAGCACGTTCACCTGCGCCACCGACGACGAGAAGATGGTCGGCAGCATCAGCTTGAACACGCGCTGCACGCTCGGGTGGCGCAGGTTGAACCGGAACCGGGGCCGGATGCCCAGCCGGCCCATCGCCGGCCACAGCACCAGCACCTGCAGGACCCCGGCGGCGAGCACGCCCCAGGCCATCGACTTCTCCGGCACGTCCAGATAGCCGGCCAAAAACAGCATCGCCGCGATCATCGCCAGGTTGTGCAGCACCGGCGTCAGCGCCGGCAGGCCGAATTGCCGGAAGCTGTTGAGCACCGCGCCGGCCAGCGCGGTCATCGAGATGAAGGTGAGGTACGGAAACGTGATCCGCAGCATCTCCGCCGCCAACGTGACCCGTTCCGCCCCCTCCGGCGCGAACATCAGGAACAGCCGTGCCACCCACGGTGCCAGCAGCATGCCAAGACCGCTGACCACCACGACCACGGCCAGCAGCGCGCCGGCGACGTGGTCGAGGAACTCCTGCAGGGCCTTCTGATCGCCCTTTTGCCTGAGTTCGGACAGCACCGGCACGAACGCCGACGAAAACGAGCCTTCGGCGAAGATCCGCCGCAGGTAATTGGGAATCCGGTAGGCGACCACGAAGGCGCTGACCGCGGGCCCGGCGCCGAACAGGGCGGCGGTCATCGCATCGCGGGCATACCCGGCGATGCGCGAGATGAAGGTCATGATGCTGAACACGACCGTGGAGCGCAGCATGCCTCCCTGGCGTTTGCTGTCGGGGCCCGCGGGTTTCATCGGCCCATCCCGTCGGACCTGCGGGGTGAATCCACCCGTTGCGGGTTGTTGACCCAAGCCGTTGATTCCCCCATAATTTCGTGTCTACTCGACCGCTGAAGCTTTGCGGCGGGTTCAACTCTTGCTCCAACATCACCTTTCAGGAATAAGCCGTGGCAAACATCAAGTCCGCCAAGAAGCGCGCCAAGCAAGCCGTCGTGCGCAACGCCCGCAATGGCAGCCAGCGTTCGATGCTGCGCACCGCCGTCAAGAAGGTGCTCAAGGCCCTTGGCGAAAACGACGCCGCTGCCGCCCAGAGCGCGTTCGCCGTCGCCCAGCCGATCCTCGACCGGTTCAGCGCGCGCGGCCTGATCCACAAGAACAAGGCCGCCCGCCACAAGAGCCGCCTGAACGCCCGCATCCAGGCGCTCAAGGCCGCCTGAGCGAACGCTCGCGAGGTCCTGAAAAACCCGGCTCAGGCCGGGTTTTTTCATGTCTGCAGGTTTCGTGGCGGCGACTCCCGCATCCCGGCGCGCGCGCGCGGCGACAGCGGAGGCGGCGCGGCGCGGACCGACGTCGCAACGTGCAGCCGGTGCTGCCGCCCCCGTGCAGGCGACCAACGGCCGCGCCAGAAACTCAGGCGGCATCGCCGTTGGCTTCGGCGTCGGCAGCGTCTTCCTTCTGGCGGTCGAAGAAGGCCATCACGTCGAGCATGATCGGCCAGGTGCCTTCGCGGCTGATCGCCGACACCAGGTACCAGCGGTCCTTCCATCCGAGTTCGTCGACCACCGCCTGCGCCGCCGCCTGACGCTCGTCCTCCGGCAGCAGGTCGGCCTTGTTGAGCACCAGCCAGCGCGGCTTGTCGAGCAGCTCGGGGTCGTGCTTGTGCAGTTCCTTCTCGATCAGGCGTACCTGCTCGGCCGGCGTGATGCCCTCGACCCCGCCTTCCATCGGCGCGATGTCGACCAGGTGCAGCAACAGGCGCGTGCGCTGCAGGTGGCGCAGGAACTGCGCACCCAGGCCGGCACCATCCGCCGCGCCCTCGATCAGCCCCGGGATGTCGGCGATCACGAAGCTGCGGTACTGCTCGACGCTGACCACGCCCAGGTTGGGATACAGCGTGGTGAACGGATAGTCCGCGACCTTCGGCGTCGCCGCCGACACCGCGCGGATCAGCGTGCTCTTGCCGGCGTTCGGGAAGCCGAGCAGGCCGACGTCGGCCAGCAGTTTCAACTCGAGCTTGAGCGCGCGCTGCTCGCCCTCCAGGCCCGGCAGCGCGCGCGTCGGCGAGCGGTTGGTGGAGCTCTTGAAGTGCATGTTGCCAAGGCCGCCCTTGCCGCCCTTGGCCACCAGCAGCCGATCGCCCTGGCGCGTCAGGTCGCCGATGACTTCGTCGGTCTCGACATTGGTCACCGTGGTGCCCACCGGCACCCGGATCGTCAGGTCCTCACCACCCTTGCCATAGGCCTGCCGGCCCATGCCGTTCTCGCCGCGCTTGGCCTTGAACATCTTCTGGTGGCGGAAATCCACCAGCGTGTTGAGGTTCTCGTCGGCGACCAGCCACACGCTGCCGCCGTCCCCGCCGTCGCCGCCGTCGGGTCCGCCAAGCGGGATGTATTTTTCGCGGCGGAAGCCCACGCAGCCGTTGCCCCCGTTGCCGGCAATGACCTGGACTTCAGCTTCATCTACGAGTTTCATGCGTTTGCCTGGGAGCCGGAATGGTGGAGCGGGAGTGCTGATGCAGGAACAGGGAACTTCAGTGGCAGGGCAGCTGGAGCGGGACGGGTAGCACCAATGAACTTGAGCGGAAGCGGCCGGATGACATTGCAGAAGACGAACATACAACGCTCAAGAGCAACATTTTAGCGGCTGTGGATGCCGGGACGGCCACAAACCGGCCTCCCCGGCGAGAACCCCGGGCTCCCTATTCCCGCTTCAACACTCCCGCTCCAGCATTCCCCGCCCAAAAACGAAAAACCCCGCCGAAGCGGGGCCTCTCGAACAGCTTCGTCGACGGCTCAGCCGGCAACGACGCTGACGGTGCGGCGGCGCTTCGGGCCCTTCACGGAGAACTCGACCTTGCCATCGACCAGCGCGAACAGCGTGTGGTCGCGACCGAGGCCGACGCCCATGCCCGGATGGAACTGGGTGCCACGCTGGCGAATGATGATGTTGCCGGCATCGATCGCCTGGCCACCGTAGATCTTCTCGCCCATGTAATTCTGGTTGGAGTCGCGGCCGTTGCGCGAGGAACCTACGCCCTTTTTATGTGCCATGGCTGCTTCTCCTTACTTCTTGTCGCCGGAATCATTGATCCCGGTAATCTGGATTTCGGTGTAATGCTGACGGTGACCCATCTGCTTGCGGTGGTGCTTGCGGCGGCGGAACTTGACGATGCGGATCTTGTCCGCACGGCCATGGCCGACCACTTTGGCGGTGACGCTGGAGCCCTTGAGCGCGTCGCCGAGCTTCACACCCTCGCCATCGCCGAGCATCAGGACGGTGTCGAACTTGATCTCGCTGCCGGCTTCGGCTTCGAGCAGTTCGACGCGCAGGGTCTCACCCTGCATCACGCGGTATTGCTTACCGCCGGTGACTACAACTGCGTACATGACCAGATTCCTCTGTAGTTATTTTTGGTCGACTGCTGCCGTCGAGGGCAGACAGGAGCGGAATTGTAGGCGGTTCAGCGGGTTACGGCAACTCTGGGGCAACCGCGGACCCACAAGCCGGCCGCGCGGGTGGACCGCACCTGCCCCGACCTTCCCGAGACTGAACGGTTCCGCGGTTGAACCCCAGCAATTCCGCCAGAAGGATTTCCGCGCGAACGACCTCCGCAGGGCGCAGTCGGTGGATCCACGCATTCGTGGGAGGACCGGCATGATCTGGATTCCGGCCCCTGCGTGAATGGCGATCAACAACCGGTCCAGGTTTCCTTCCGGGCATTTGCCCCCACCTTGTCCTCTCGATACGCTCATTGGTTGGCCGTTGCCGTGCGCGACCGCCGCCCACCCCATGCAGGCCCCCGATAGATGGCGATGGACTTCATCCGCATCCGCGGCGCGCGGACGCACAACCTCAAGAACATCGATCTCGACCTGCCTCGCGACAAGCTGATCGTGATCACCGGCCTGTCCGGCTCGGGCAAGTCGTCGCTCGCGTTCGACACGATCTATGCCGAGGGCCAGCGCCGCTATGTCGAGTCGCTGTCGGCATACGCGCGGCAATTCCTGTCGGTGATGGAAAAGCCCGACGTCGACCATATCGAGGGCCTGTCGCCGGCGATCTCGATCGAGCAGAAGTCGACTTCGCACAACCCGCGCTCCACGGTCGGCACGATCACCGAGATCTACGACTACCTGCGCCTGCTGTACGCGCGCGTCGGTACCCCGCGCTGCCCGGACCACCACTACCCGCTGGAGGCGCAGACGGTCAGCCAGATGGTCGACCAGGTGATCGCGCTGGCGGCCAACCCGGCGACCGCCGAGCAGCGCTACATGCTGCTGGCGCCGGTGATCCGCGAGCGCAAGGGCGAGCACGCGCAGGTGTTCGAGCAACTGCGCGCGCAGGGCTACGTGCGCGTACGGGTGGACGGGGTGCTGCACGAGATCGATGCGGTGCCGCCGCTGGCGTTGCGGGTCAAGCACACGATCGAGGCGGTGGTCGACCGCTTCCGTCCGCGCGAGGACCTGAAGCAGCGCCTGGCCGAGTCGTTCGAGACCGCGCTCAAGCTCGGCGACGGCATGGCCCAGGTGCAGTCGCTCGACGATGCCGCGGCGCCGGCGCTGCTGTTCTCGTCCAAGTACAGCTGTCCGGTATGCGACTACTCGCTGCCGGAACTGGAACCGCGGCTGTTCTCGTTCAATTCGCCCGTGGGTGCGTGCCCGACCTGCGACGGCCTCGGTGTCGCCCAGTTCTTCGATCCGGCCCGCGTGGTCGTGCACCCGGAGCTCTCGCTGGCAGCCGGCGCGGTACGCGGGTGGGACCGGCGCAACGCCTATTACTTCCAGCTGATCCAGTCGCTGGCCAAGCACTACCGCTTCGATCCGGACGCGCCCTGGCAGTCGCTGGGCGAAGACGTGCGCCATGCGGTGCTGTTCGGCAGTGGCACGGAGCTTGTCAGCTTCAGCTACCTCAGCGACAGCGGCGGCCGCCACCAGCGCAAGCACCGCTTCGAGGGCATCGTGCCCAACCTGGAGCGCCGCTACCGGGAGACCGAGTCGGCCGCGGTGCGCGAGGAACTGTCCAAGTACATCAGCGAACGCGCCTGCACCGAGTGCGGTGGCGCGCGCCTCAACCGCGCCGCGCGCAACGTGTTCGTCGACCAGCGCCCGTTGCCGGAACTGGTGGTGCTGCCGATCGACGAGGCTTTGAGCTTCTTCCGCGGCCTCAACCTTCCCGGCTGGCGCGGCGAGATCGCCGACAAGATCGTCAAGGAGATCTGCGACCGCCTGCGGTTCCTGGTCGATGTCGGCCTCGACTACCTCACCCTGGAGCGCAAGGCCGACTCGCTGTCGGGCGGCGAGGCCCAGCGCATCCGCCTGGCCTCGCAGATCGGCGCCGGCCTGGTCGGGGTGATGTACGTGCTCGACGAGCCATCGATCGGCCTGCACCAGCGCGACAACGAGCGCCTGCTGGGCACCCTCGCCCGCCTGCGCGACATCGGCAACACGGTGATCGTGGTCGAGCACGACGAGGAAGCGATCCGGCTGGCCGACTACATCGTCGACATCGGCCCGGGCGCGGGCGTGCACGGCGGCGAGATCGTCGCGCAGGGCCAGTACGAGGACATCCTCGAGGCGCCGCGTTCGCTCA
>DATHRJ010000267.1:0-1533 GCA_035465455.1 Lysobacter sp. | reverse complement strand
TCAACCTGCGCTCGCTGAAGCACCTGCTGCGCGCCAAGGCGGTGCTGTGCCCGGGGCTCACGGTCAAGCTGTTTGATGTCGCCAGCGACGAGAAACTGGAGTGGTTCTACGAGGACGGTCTGCGCGACTACCTGCGCGGCGAGCTGCAGGCGGGCTATCCGCAGGGCCGCGAGCTGCTGCCGCCGGAACTGTTCGTCGGCAAGCGCGAGCTCAACACCGAAACCGCCGACTGGGCGGTGGCGTGGGCCCCCGACGGCGAACTGATCCAGGAAAGCTACGTCAACCTGATCCCGACCGCGGCCCATGGCACCCACGTCAACGGCCTGCGCACCGGCTTCACCGATGCCTTGAGGGAGTTCTGCGACTTCCGCAACCTGCTGCCGCGCGGGGTCAAGCTCGCACCCGAGGACGTCTGGGACCGGGTCGCGTTCGTGCTCAGCATCAAGCTCACCGACCCGCAGTTCAGCGGCCAGACCAAGGAGCGGCTGAGCTCGCGCCAGGCCGCCGGCTTCGTCGAGGGCGCCGCACACGACGCATTCTCGCTGTGGCTCAACCAGCACACCGAACTGGGCGAGCGCATCGCCCAGCTCGCGATCGAGCGCGCCTCGGCGCGGCTCAAGACCGAGAAGCAGATCACCCGCAAGAAGATCACCCAGGGCCCCGCCCTGCCCGGCAAGCTCGCCGACTGCAGCAGCCAGGACCTGTCACGCACCGAACTGTTCCTAGTCGAGGGCGACTCCGCCGGCGGCAGCGCGCGACAGGCGCGCGACAAGGATTTCCAGGCGATCCTGCCGTTGCGCGGCAAGATCCTCAACACCTGGGAGGTCGCCTCCGGCAGCGTGCTGGCATCCCAGGAAGTGCACGACCTGGCCGTCGCGATCGGCTGCGACCCGGGCCGCGACGACATCAGCGGGCTGCGCTACGGCAAGGTGATCATCCTGGCCGACGCCGATTCGGACGGCCTGCACATCGCCACGCTGTTGACCGCGTTGTTCCTCAAGCATTTCCCGGCGCTGGTCGCGGCCGGCAACATCTTCGTGGCGATGCCGCCGCTGTTCCGGGTCGATGTCGGCAAGCAGGTGTTCTACGCGCTCGACGAGGAAGAAAAACGCATCCTGCTGGAGCGCATCGAACGCGAGAAGAGCGACCGCAAGAAGGGCTTCAGCGGCGCGGTCAACGTGACCCGGTTCAAGGGCCTGGGCGAGATGAACCCGTCGCAGCTGCGCGAATCCACCGTGCACCCCGACACCCGCCGGCTGGTGCAGTTGACCGTCGACGACGACGGCCTCAGCACCCACGCGCTGATGGACATGCTGCTGGCGAAGAAACGCGCGTCCGACCGCAAGGCCTGGCTGGAGCTCAAGGGCGACCTGGCGACGCTGGAGGTCTGAGGCTCGAAGGCTCTGGTAGCCCGGGTAAGCGCAGCGCACCCGGGGCCTGGGCGAACCACGAACTTCTGCGCAGTCCCGGGTGCGCTGCGCTTACCCGGGCTTCGGATTGCTACTGGATCGCAGCCTGCAGCAGCGCGCGCGG
>DATHRJ010000266.1:0-5936 GCA_035465455.1 Lysobacter sp. | reverse complement strand
CCTTCGATCCGGCAGCCCGGATCGGCCTGCATGCCTACCGCGCCGCGCTCGAGCGCGGGGTGCTGCTGCGGCCGCTGGGCAACGTGCTGTACTGGATGCCGCCGTACTGCGTCGACGACAGCGCACTGGAATGACTCGCCGAAACCACCCGGCATGACATCGATGCGGCCATGGAGGTCGCTGCATGCGGCTGACACGCGTGCACGTCGAGGCGGCGCTGGTGCCCGGCACCGAGATCGACCTGCCCGGACCCGCGGCCGCGCACCTGTCGCGGGTGCTGCGGCTGCAGGAGGGGGACGGCTTCGTGCTGTTCAACGGCGATGGCCGGGACTACCCGGCGCGCGTGGCCTCACTCGGCAAGCGCCTGCTGCGGGCGCAGGTCGGCGAGCCGGTCGCGGCGGCGCAGGAATCGCCGTTGCGCATCGTGCTGCTGCAGGCCATCGCCCGCGGGGAAAAGATGGACCTGATCCTGCAGAAGGCGACCGAGCTCGGAGTGGCCGAGGTGCGGCCTGTTTCATCGCAGCGCAGCGAGGTCAAACTGGACGCCGAGCGCGCCGCCAAGCGGGTCGCGCACTGGCGCAACGTGGTGATCGCCGCGTGCGAGCAGAGCGGACGCGCGCGGATACCCGAAGTGCTGGACCCGGTGACGCTGGCGGGCGGAGTGCAGGGCCTGTCCGAGGGAGGCGTGCGCCTGATCCTCGACCCGAACGGCAGCCTGTCCTTTGCGGGGCTCGAGTTGCCCGGCGACCGGCTGGTGACGCTGGCTGTTGGCCCCGAGGGTGGCTGGTCGCCGCTGGACCGGCAGCAGTTGCTGGCGGCGGGATTCCTTGGCGTGCGCATGGGGCCACGGATACTGCGCACCGAGACCGCAGCGCTGGCGGCGATCGCCGCGCTGCAGTCGAGGTTCGGCGACTTCCAGTAGCCGGTGTTGCGCCTGGGTGGATGCGGACCGCCGGCAGTACCCGATCAGGCAGCGACCGCGAGCGCCTCGGAAATCAGCTGCTCGACCACACCCAGGTCGGGAACGAACGCCGTGTCCTGGTTGAGCATTACCCGTGCCTGCACGGCCAGCGGCAGTTCGCCCGCCTCGGCGTCGACGATCAGACCCTCGCGCGAAACCGTGACCAGGCGCGGGAAGCCCTGGGTCAGTATCGCGAAATAGGGTGCCTTGGCATCGCCCCCCAATGCCTTGAGCACGACCACCTTGCTGCCCAGTCCACCTCGCTCCTCGGCCAATGCAGCCAGGCGCGCGAACGCGATCAGTGGCAACTGCCACCCGCGCCAGCGGATCCGGCCCAGCAGCCAGTCGGGCGCATCGGCGACCGGCTCGGGAGGCGCGTAGGACATCACTTCGGCAATTGCGGCATTGGGCAGGAGCAGGCGCGATCCGACGAGCTGGATCAGCACGCCGCGTACGTCACTGTCTTCCCGCACGGTGGCGGCGCGATCCGCCTCCGCGCTGGATGAATGCGCGGATTTCTTATGCTTGGACATTGCTGGATCCCTGGTTCGACCAACGCGCGCTGAGGCGCAATGCAATCTCGGCCGGCGACGCGACGTCGCCGCCACGCGCAGCCAGCGCATTCGATGCGGCGGGGTCGTAGCAACCGTCCGCGGCCTGTCCCGCGACGAGCGCACCGCCATCGCCGTGGGCCATGGCGGCCTCGACGTGGATGGGGTCGCTGCCGCTGAGCAGCAACACCGCGCTATCGGCCGACGGCAGCGCCGTCAGGACCGACTGCCCGGGATCGCCACAGAAGCGCACGCCGTCCTCATCGGACGTCGCTCCGACCGCGTCGGGCAGGATGTAGACGGTGCCCGGCATGGCCAGCTGGTCCGGCTCTGCCAACTCCACCGGCAGCGCGCTGGCCCGCTGCAGTTGCGTGACCAGCCGGTCGTAGCGGCCGCCGTCCAGATGCTGCCGCACCAGTACCGGCCGCGTGAATCCCTGCGGCAGCGCTCCGAGCAACTGGCGCACCGCGTCCGGGCCGCCCAACCCGCTGAGGATCAATACCGCGCCGCGTTCGCGCGGCTGCACCGGGGACTCAGCCGGAGCATCCCCGACCAGCTCCAGCGTGGAGATCCGCGCGTGCAGACTGGTCAAATCCGGGCGCGGGACATCGTTGCGGGAGCGGGCCTCGTGGTCCGGGCCGTGATCCTCCAGGCTGAGCTCCTGTCGCGGCACGCTCGTACCGGCGTTGCCCTGGGCGCTTTCGATGTCGTTGTCGTCCTCCAGAGCCAGCGCCAGGTCGATGGTGAGGTCGGGCGCGCCAGCGGCGGTTTCGGCGTTGACCGGGTCGAACCCGGCGAACCCGGAGTCATCGAGCGCCACGGCGCTCGCGTCAGGGTCATCGCCAGCCAGTTCGAGCGAGAAGTCGAAGTCCTCAAGGGCGTCGGGCGCATGCCCGCTTGTCGGTTCATCGTCGTGCGCCGGGAGTTCCGATTGCGACGATTCGAGCGACAGCGACAGCTCGCTTGCCGTCGGCGGGGCTTCTCCGGCCACGTCCAGCCAGGATTCCGGCGACAGCGCATGGTCCGAGACGGCGTCCAATCCGTCGACCTCCGCATTCACCGGATCGAACATGCCGGCAATCGCCGGAATCAGCGTGTCGGGAATGCTCATCGATACCCCGGCACTTGGGGAATGAGGGTCCGGGGACGCAACCGGCATCGTGGCGGGACCGGAGTCGCTCCCGGCATCGGCCGGCATCGCTGAAGACGAGTCGCTACCGGGCGGCAACACGTTGCGGTGGCCTTGCAGCTTCGCCACCAGATGACGCTGCCAGCGCGCCGCGTCCCAGCCTTCCCGGCTTGCTGCCTGCTCGGCTTCTTCGTAGATCACGTCCACCGACGGGTCGCCCAGCACCGCATCGAACAACTCGAGCACCTCCTCGGTGATGGGGTCCAGCGCGACCACCACCAGTTGCGGCCCCAGCTCGATCAGCGCAGCCGGATCCAGTTCCGTGGGGTCGGCGGCGAGCACGCACAGCGCGCCGGCCTCGTCCAGCACCGTGTTCAGGCGCTCGCGCGCCAGGCCAGGCCGCGCCAGCAGGGCCACGCGCCGGCCATCGGCTTCAACCTTCATGGCGCGCCGTGATGTCGAGCAGTTCGTAGACGTTGCGCATCAACTCGGGCTCCTGGTACGGCTTGCCCAGGTAGCGTTGCACGCCGATCTCCAGCGCGCGCTGGCGATGTTTGTCGCCGGTGCGCGAGGTGATCATGATGATCGGCACATCGCGCAGGCGAGCATCCGCCTTCATCAGCGTCGCCAGTTCATAGCCGTCCATGCGCGGCATCTCGATGTCCAGCAACATCAGGTCGGGCACCACGTCGGCCATGCGCTCGAGTGCGTCGACGCCATCCTTCGCGGTCGCGACCTCGAAGTTGTGGCGTTCCAGCACTCGGCCGGTGACCTTGCGCATGGTCACGGAGTCGTCGACCACCATCACCAGCGGCACCGAACGGTGCTCGATCACCGCCACCGGCACGGGCACGTGGCCGCTCGGCAAAGCGGCGTGTCGACGGACCAGCGGCGCCACGTCGAGGATCACCACCACGCTGCCGTCGCCCATGATCGTCGCACCGAAGATTCCCGGCACAGAGGCGACCTGGGGCCCGACCGACTTCACCACGATCTCGCGACTGCCGATGACCTGATCGACCGTGACCGCCGCCCGCAGGTCGCCCGCACGGATCAGCAGTACCGGCATCTGCAACTGGCCCTCGGCCTTGGCCGGCGCGTGGCCGATCAGATGACCCAGGTCGCGCACCACGTAGTCTTCGCCACCGTAGCGGTAGTCCGGATTGGCTTCGCCGTCGACGCCGAGCAACTGGTCGCGGGCAATGCGGCCCACGCCGCGGACCGAGGCGATCGGCACCGCGAACGACGTCTCGCCGATGCGCACGAACACCGCCTGGGTGACCGCGAGCGTCTGCGGCAGGCGCAGGGTGAAACGCAGGCCCTGGCCGCGGGTGGAACGGATGTCCAGGGTGCCGCCCAACTGCCGCACTTCGCTGGCGACCACGTCCATGCCGACGCCGCGGCCGGCCAGGCGGCTGACCGCATCGGCCGTCGAGAAGCCGGGCTCCAGGATCAGCGCGTCGAGGTCGGCATCGCTCAGTACCGCATCGCTGCGGACCAGCCCGCGCTCTTCGCCGCGGCGACGGATCGCCGCCCGGTCGAGTCCGCGGCCGTCGTCGGACACTTCCAGCACGACTTCCGAACCTTCGCGCCGGATCGAGATGGCGACCGTGCCTTCCTCGGGCTTGTTCGCCTGCCGGCGCTGCGCCGGGGTTTCCAGGCCATGGGCAACCGAATTGCGCAGCATGTGCTCCAGCGGCGCGGTCATGCGCTCCAGCACGTTGCGGTCGAGTTCGCCCTGGGCACCCTCCAGCTTCAGCTGGACCTGCTTGCCCAGTTCGCCCGATGCCTGCCGGATGACGCGGCGCAGGCGCGGCAGCAAGCCGTCGAACGGCACCATGCGCGTGCGCATGAGGCCTTCCTGGAGGTCCGAACTGACGCGCGACTGCTGCAGCAGTAGGGTTTCGTACTGACGCGTGAGGTCGTCGAGGGTGACTTGCAGGCTGCCCTGGTCAGCGGCCGATTCCGACAGTGCGCGCGAGAGCTGCTGCAGGTTGGAGAAGCGGTCGAGTTCCAGTGGATCGAAGATCGGCTCGACCGAGTCGGCCTCGCGCTGGTAGCGCGCCACGATCTGCGCCTCGGTCTCGATCTCGAGACGGCGCAACTGATCGCGCATTCGGGTGTTGGTCGCCGCCATTTCGGCGATGGCGCCACGGAACGCACCCAGTTGCTGCTCGAGGCGTGACCGGTAGATCGCCACCTCGCCGGCGTAGTTGACCAGCCGGTCGAGCAGGTCGGCGCGGATGCGCACTTGTTCCTGCGGCGCGCGGACGCCGATATCGTCTTCGTCGCCCGCGACCGCGTCGCTGAGCGGCGCCGACAGCGGCTTGAGTCCGGTCGCGATCGGTTCGGCGGGCGCCTGGGCAAGGGTTTCGCCGGCAAGATCAGCGGCAGCCGCCATCGGCGCGGCTTCTTCGCCACGCGCGCGGGCGTCGAACTGCGCGATCAGCGCCTGCGGCATCGCCACGGCGCGCCGCTCCCCGACCCGGGTGACCATCGCGTGGAGGCGATCGAAACCACGCTCAAGCAGGGGAATTCCGTCGCGACCGAGATCGCAGCGCTGCTCGACCACCGATTCCAGCAACGACTCCATCACGTGACCGAGCTCACCGATCTCCATGATCCCGGCCATCCGCGCACCGCCCTTGAGCGTGTGCAGATCGCGTTGCAGGCCCACCAGCGGCTCGCGCTCGTTCGGCTGCGCGCGCAACTGCGCCAGCAGGGCATCGGAATGGTCCAGGAGATCGACACCTTCCTCGACGAAGATATCGACCAGTTCCGGGTCGAGCTCACTGAGGTCCAGTGTTTTGTCCGGGTCGGGGTTCGCCGCCATTGCCTCGGCGAACATCGCCCCGCGCATGGCTTCACCCGCCTCCGCTTCGGCATCTGCCGCTGCTTCCGGCTCGATCCCGGGTCCAGCGACAGCTTCCGCAGCCGCTGGCTCATGGCTGCTGTCGATCGGGGTTTCCGAAGCATCGGTGGCGGCGACTGGCTCAACCGGCGCTTCGGACGCTGCGCGGGCGAGACGGTTGGCTTCGGCGTACTCCGCTTCCAGCAGTGCGTACTCCAGGCGCTCTTCTTCCTCGATCCGCTCGGCCTCGACGCGTTCGGCTTCGACGCGCTCGGCTTCGCTGCGTTCGGCTTCGGCGCGCTCGGTTTCGAGGCGCTCGGCTTCGGCCCGTTCGGCGTCGGCGCGCTCGGTTTCGAGGCGCTCGGCTTCGGCCCGTTCGGCGTCGGCGCGCTCGGTTTCGACGCGCTCGGCTTCGGCCCGCTCGGCTTCGGCCCGTTCGGCTTC
>DATHRJ010000265.1:0-6876 GCA_035465455.1 Lysobacter sp. | reverse complement strand
CCCGTCGAAAGGGCTGATCCGCGCCGATTTCGATCCGGCCGCGATTGCCCGCAGCTACGAGGCCGGCGGCGCGGCCTGCCTGTCGGTGCTGACCGATGTCGACTTCTTCCAGGGCAGCAACCTCTACCTCGGCGTCGCCCGCGCCGCCTGCGCGCTGCCGGTGCTGCGCAAGGACTTCACCATCGATCCGTACCAGGTATACGAGGCGCGCATGATCGGCGCCGATGCGATCCTGCTGATCGTGGCCGCGCTCGAGGACGGGCCGATGATCGAGATGGCCGGGATTGCGATGGAACTCGGCATGGACGTGCTGGTGGAAGTCCACGACATCGACGAGCTCGAGCGCGCGTTGCAGACCGACTGCGAGCTGATCGGGGTCAACAACCGCAACCTGCGCACCTTCGAGGTGTCGCTGGAGACCACGCTGGCGCTCAAGGACGCGGTGCCGCGCGATCGCACCCTGGTCACCGAGAGCGGCATCGCCACCCGCGGCGACGTGGCCCGGATGCGCAGCGCCGGCGTCGACACGTTCCTGATCGGCGAGAGCTTCATGCGCGAGCGCGACCCCGGGTTGGCGTTGCAGCGGATGTTCGCGCCATGAGCCTGGCCGGCCCGAACAGAAGCAGCTACCCCGCCGCGCGCGACAATGCGCCGCTGGTGGTGTTCGACTTCGACCACACGCTGTACGACGGCGATTCGGGCGGGCACCTGTTCCGCTGGATGATCCTGCGCTCGTGGTGGCGCGTGCTGCTGGCGGTGCTGATCGCGCCGGTGTTCGGGCCGATGGTCGCGCTGCTGCCGACGCGGCGCGTGGGTATCTCGGGGTTCGTCTGGGCCGGCTCGGTCGGACTGCACCGCCGCCGTGACCTCGACGTCCTGATCGATCGCTACGTGCTGGCCCACACCGACCAGATCCGTCAACGCCTGCTGCCGACCGCGCTGGACGTGCTGCACCGGCACCGGGAGGCCGGCGACTGCGTGGTGGTCGCGACCGGCGCGCCGCCGGAGCTGGCGCGCGCGATCCTGGAGTTCGTCGCGCACGAGGACCTGCCGGTGGTCGGCACCAGGGTCGGTCCGCGCTTCGGCGGCGTGGTCGCGGTCCGCCATTGCCATGCCGAGATGAAGATGATCATGCTGCGCGATGCCGGCTTCGACGCGCCGGTCGCGATCGCCTACTCCGACAGCAGCGCCGACCTGCCGCTGCTGAAATCCGCGAAGCAGCCGGTGGTGGTGAACCCGAAGCCGGACCACGTCGGGATGTTCCGGCGCGTGCTGCCGGCGGGCACGCCGATCCTCAACTGGGGTTGTGCCAGTCGCGCAGGCGACGAGGTCGCCTGACCGGTTCGCAGGTTGCCGGCAATCCGCCGGCGAGGCTGGCTCACCTGGCTGGTTTGGCCAGGTGGTTTGGCTTGGCGCTGTTCAGCCGGGGTTGTTCAGCGGGTGCCGTAGAGCACCACGGTCTTGCCGCGCGCGTGCAGCTTGCCGTCGATCTGCAGCTTCTTGAGCACGCGCCCGGCCATCTCGCGCGAGCAGCCCACCAGCCGCGACAGCTCTTGCCGCGAGACCCGCAACTGGGTGCCGTCGGGGTGGCTCATGGCGTCGGGTTCCTTCGCCAGGTCGTGCAGCGCGCGCACGATGCGGTCGGTGACGTCCAGGAACGCCAGGCGGCTGGCCTTGCGGCTGGTATCCAGCAGCCGGCGCGAGATCTGCGCGGCGATCGAGTACAGCAGCTTGGGCGCGTCGGCCCCCAGGCGCGTCAGCAGCAGGTCGTAGAAGCGCTCATGGCCGATCTCGGCCATCTCGCACACGCTGCGCGTGCGCAGCATCACCTCGCGCCGGTCGCTCTCGATGAACAGGCCCAGTTCGCCGACGAACTCGCCCGGACCAAAATAGCCCAGCACCAGTTCGCGACCGTCTTCTTCCTCGGTGATGATGCTCACCGAGCCGGAAATCACGTAATAAAGCGTGCTGGCCGGGTCGCCGGGACGAAATACATCGGTACGTGACGGATAACGCCGGCGGTGGCAATGGGCCAGGAAACGCTCGATCGTCGCGCCGTCGGGCATCAGTGGACTGGTGGTGCGTCGCAGTATGGTCAAGGCAGCAGTCACATTTTGAGGGCGATGTGCCCGCGAGCTTAGGGCGAAGTGGCGCCCTGAGGCAACTGTGCGCGCTTTGCGGCAGGCGATCGTCGCTTGAATGGATCGCGCCGGCGTCGACCGCGGTTTTCCCCCGCCCGGGCAATTGCCGCATAATTGCGTTTCCATTCGCCGCACCGGGAAACGAATATCGTGGTCAAGCCGTTGCCGCGCCTGAGGTTGCAGGGTTTCAACAACCTCACCAAGGCGCTCTCGTTCAACATCTACGATGTCAGCTTTGCCGTATCCGAAGAGGAGCGGCTGCGCTACATCGAGTACATCGACGAGGAATACAACGCCGATCGCCTGACCCAGATCCTCACCGATGTGGCGGACATCATTGGCGCCAACATCCTCAATATCGCGCGCCAGGATTACGATCCGCAGGGCGCGTCGGTGACGATCCTGATCTCCGAGGAGCCGGTGATCGACAAGTCGCAGGCCAAGGGCGTGATTTCCGACGCCGTGGTCGCGCACATGGACAAGTCGCACATCACCGTGCACACCTATCCGGAGACCCATCCCGATAGCGGCATCGCGACCTTCCGCGCCGACATCGACGTCGCCACCTGCGGGGTGATCTCACCGCTGAAGGCGCTGAACTACCTGATCGAGACCCTCGAGTCGGACATCGTGGTGATGGACTACCGCGTGCGCGGCTTCACCCGCGACGTCAAGGGGCGCAAGCACTACATCGACCACAAGATCAACTCGATCCAGGATTACCTGGCGAAGAACGTGAGGTCGCGCTACGAAATGCTCGACGTCAATGTCTACCAGGAAAACATCTTCCACACCAAGATGCACCTGAAGGACTTCGACCTCGACAACTACCTGTTCGAGGAGAAGGCGCGCAACCTGTCATTCAAGGAGCGCATGAAGATCGAGGCGCGCCTGAAGCGCGAGATCGAGGAACTGTTCCACGCGCGCAACCTGGTGGACTGAGCACGCCGACGCCGCCCGTCACGCGAAAAGGCCGGCAATGCCGGCCTTTTTCTTTGCCGCGCCGACCGGTGCCGTCGTGTCCCGGCACAGCGCGCAGCTGCCCGGATCAGATCCGGTAGGCGATGGATTTCATCGCGGTGGACGCCAGCGCCATCAGCGTGGGCACCGGCGGCGGCAGGATCCGCGCGCCGGCCTGTTCGGCCGCGGCGGCGTGGCGTGCCTCGTCGGTCTTCATCGTGCGCAGGATCGCGCGGCTGCGTGCGTCGGCCGCTGGCAGCGACTGCAGGTGTTCGTCAATGTGCGCCTCGACCTGGTGCTCGGTCTCGACCACGAAGCCCAGGTTCCAGCCGTCGCCGCGCAGGCCGGCGAGCGCGCCGATCGCGTAACTGCCGGCGTACCACAACGGGTTGAGCAGGCTGGGGCGGCTGTCGAGCTCGCGCAGGCGATCGGCGCACCAGGCGAGGTGATCGGTTTCTTCCTGCGCGGCGTGCAGCAGGTGCGCGCGCGTCGCTTCGTCGCGCGCGACCGCGGCCTGGCCGCAGTACAGCGCCTGCGCGCAGACCTCGCCGACATGGTTGATCCGCATCAGTCCGGCGGCGTGGCGGCGCTCATCGTCGTGGAGCGCCACCTCGGGCACTCCGGCCGCAGGATTGTCGCGCTCGGCAACCGGCGCGCCGAGCACGGTTTCCAGCGCGCGCTGGGCGTCGTCGAGCAGCCGGTCGAGCGGGGTGAGTATGCGATGGGTCATGGCGGCGATTTTACCGCGGCGCGGTGATCGGCCAGTACAGGGGCGGTGTCGAGCATCTCGGCGAGGAAGTCGACCGGGTGCAACACCGGCAGCGCGGTGCCGTTGCCCAGGTGCAGCCGGCAACCGATATTGGCGCTGAGCAGGCGCGTGGCGCCGCTGGCTTCCAGTTGCGCCAGCAGCGGGCGGCGGTGGTCGTCGGCCCGCCCGGGCTCGGTCAGCATCTGGGTGCCGGCGGCCCCGCAGCAGCCGTAGCCGGCGGTCAGCTCGACCACCTCCAGCCCCGGCACGCGCGCCAACAGCCGCCGCAGCGCGGGCACCGAGCCGACGGCGTTGCGCTGGGTGCACGGCAGGTGCAGCGCGATGCGTTCCTGCGACGCGCGGAAACGCAGGCGGTCGCCACGTGCATCGAGGAAGCCCAGCGCATCCTGGGTGGCGGCGTCGGGCCGGGAGCGGGAGACACTGTCGTGGCACCCGCTGGCGAGGGTCAGTACCAGCGGCGCATCGGCGAAGGCATCGCGATTGCGCGCGGCCAGCCGCTCCGCTTGCGCCGCATTGCCGGCATGGGCATGCAGGCTGCCGCAGCAGGCCTGCCCGGTCGGAACCACCAGGTCGACCTGCAGTGCCGCGCACAGCCTGGCGAGCGCCTCACGCGTGGAGGCCTCGTAGGCATCGGCGACGCAGCCCACGAACAGCGCCGCCGACTCGGCCGGCGTTGTGGCCGGAGCACTCCAGGGTCCTGCCGCGCGCGGCCGGGGAGGTCGCGGCAGCGGTCGCAATGCCTGCGGCAGGGCGCCGTGGAGTTGCCGGTAGATCGCCAACAGCCGCGTGAGCACGCGCGGGCGCGCAGCCACGGTCTCGATCAGGCGCTGGCGCAGGAGCGGGCGGCGGCGTTCGCGTTGGCGCGTCCGCCCCAGCACCAGCAACTCGTCGTACCGCACCCCGGCCGGGCATACCGCCTCGCAATTGCGGCAGCCAAGGCAGTGATCCAGGTGGGCGTCACCGACAGGGGTGGACTCGATCGTCTCCAGCGCCCAGGCACGCATCAGCGCGATCCGTCCGCGCGGAGATTCAGCTTCGAGCTGGTCGCGGCCATAGGTGGGGCAGACCGGCAGGCACAGGCCGCATTGCACGCAGCGGTCCGCCAGCGCTACCAGTGATTCGACCGAAGGTGGCGGGACTACGGGGGGCATGGCCGGGGATGCTAGCAGCCGGCGCCGAGGCGCTTGCGTACAATCGGCGGGTGCGGCGACTTGCGGCGGGCCTGTGCTCCCGCTATCATTCCGCCTCTTAACGTTCCGCAAAACAACGCGAGGCGAATTTCCGACGCCAGGTCCGCAACGGGCCATGTCGGAATCAGCCCGACCACGCACCCTATAGAAGATCAGTCATGAAGACTTTCACCGCCAAGAACGAGACCGTCCAGCGTGACTGGTACGTCGTCGACGCGACCGGCAAGACGCTCGGCCGCCTCTCCACCGAGCTCGCCCGCCGCCTTCGCGGCAAGCACAAGCCGGTCTATACCCCTCACGTGGACACCGGCGACTACATCGTCGTGATCAACGCCGAGAAGATCCATGTCACCGGCAAGAAGTTGACCGACAAGCTGTACCACCGGTTCACCGGCTACATCGGCAACCTGAAGACCGAGACCCTCGGGCAGGCGCTCGAGCGCCACCCGGAGCGCGTCATCGAGACCGCCGTCAAGGGCATGCTGCCGAAGAACACCCTCGGCCGCGCCATGTACCGCAAGCTCAAGGTCTACGCAGGCTCCGAGCATCCGCACTCAGCCCAGCAGCCTCAGCTGCTGGACATCTAAGGCAAGCCCATGGCAATCCAGCAGAATTACGGCACCGGCCGTCGCAAGTCCTCCACCGCGCGCGTGTTCATGCGCAAGGGCGAGGGCAAGATCACCATCAACCAGCGCTCGATCGAGGAATTCTTCGGTCGCGAGACTGCGCGCATGATCGTGCGCCAGCCGCTCGAGCTGACCAAGTCGACCGACAAGTTCGACTTCGTCGTGACGGTCGCCGGCGGCGGCACCACCGGCCAGGCCGGTGCGATCCGACTGGGCATCTCGCGCGCCCTGGTGGAATACGACGAGTCACTGAAGACCGAGCTGCGCAAGGCCGGCTTCATGACCCGCGATGCCCGTGAAGTCGAGCGCAAGAAGGTCGGCCTGCACAAGGCTCGCCGCGCCACGCAGTTCTCCAAGCGCTGATCGTCGTCCGGACGGGCTTCATCCGGATGCGGTTCGTCCGGATGGTTCCGATCCAGGATCGCGCGTTGTAGACTCGGGCTTATCCCGTGTTTTGGGGAATCGTCTAATGGTAGGACAACGGTCTCTGACACCGTTAATCCAGGTTCGAGCCCTGGTTCCCCAGCCAAAAAATTGCAAAGGCCCGCTTCGGCGGGCTTTTGCATTTCCGGCAGTCGCCGGCGGCATGGCCTTGGATGCCCGGTACCCACACGGGCTGCCAAGGCCCGCGCCACGTAAGCCAAGCACACCCGGGGCCTCGGTGAGATCGGGGCGGTGATAGGGCAGCCGCACCTGGAACGCGCAGCCATTCCACGGCGCGCCGGCGATGCGGGTTCACCGGCGGTTACAATTGAAACCATTGCAGCCGCTGCTGAGCCGCTGCTGAGCCGCATCTGAGGAGTGAGGATGAAACTGGGTTCGTTGAAGGAAGGCGGCCGCGACGGCACGCTGATCGTGGTCTCTCGCGACCTGGCCCGCGGCGTACGCGCGACCGGCATCGCCGACACGCTGCAGCATGCGCTGGAGGACTGGTCCAACGCCGCTCCGCGCCTCAATGCGCTGTCGGACGAGCTCAATGCCGGCACCGCAGCCCAGGCGTTCGACCTGGACATCGCGACGCTGGCGGCGCCCCTGCCGCGGGCCTACGAGTTCGTCGACGGCAGCGCCTACCTGCCGCCCGTGGCCCGGGTGCGCCGCGCGCGCGGTGCCGAGGTGCCGGAGAGTTTCTATACCGATCCGCTGATGTACCAGGCCGTCAGTGCCGGCTTCCACGGCCCGCGCGACCCGGT
>DATHRJ010000264.1:0-4738 GCA_035465455.1 Lysobacter sp. | reverse complement strand
CTCCGCGTGGAGCGGCGTGGTGGCAAGCAGCAACAGCAGGAAATGCAGCAGCGGACGCAAGCGCATCGTGGGTGCCCGGCAACGGAGATGGGTGCAAGGATGGCGCAAATCCCTGGCCGATGCTGCCCACCACCGCCAGCTAGGATCATCCGTGCCGCCCACGCGGCGGCTGGCACGAAGCAGCCAATGCACTGATCCCTGCTCCGTGCGGGCTTCAGGCCGCCATGCGGTGATCGAAATGCAGCCGCTCGCGGTCTTCGAGGATCGCGTACTGCGCCGCGAGGTCGGCCGGGTCGGGGTTCAACCACGCATCGATGTTTTCAGGCTTGATCGCGACGATGCAGCGGTCGTGGCCCGCGGCGGCGACCTCCGGTGGCGGCGCGTCGGTGATCGCGGCGAACGACAGCAGCTCGGGCTCACCCGGGCCGGTCCAGTGCGACCACAGGCATGCCACCAGCATGTCCTGCTGCGGCTCGGGCCGGAACTCGAGCACGACGTTCTGCTCGGGTTCGCCCGGTGCCAGCGCGCGTCCCTCGGCGGCGTGACGGCTGACGTTCTCGTAGAAAGCATTGACGACCACGATGCCGTGTCGATGACCGAACTCGCCCTTCCAGAAGCGCGCCAGGCTGTCGCGGCGCGCATTGTAGGTTCCCGGAAACCGGGTGTCGTAGTCTGCCGGCTTGCCCGCAGGCCGGCACTGGTAGCGCATCGGCTTGACCACGCGGCGGCCGTGTTCCCACACCATCACCGGCGCATACATGCCGGGGAATATGCGTGAGTCGTCGGGCCTGGCCTCGGTGCGCTGCAGGTCGGCGAGCCGTGTCCTGATCGCGGCGATCTTGCTGGTCGCGATGCGCTGGCTTTCGGCCGCGGCCTTGGTCGGCTTCAGCTGCAGCTTGCGCTGCGCATCGGCCAGCCGCCTGGTCTGCGCGAACAGCTCCTGCTGCAGCGTGGAGGCCTGCGTCGCGGCGAACGCATCGATGCAGTCGTGGACCTGCAACTCGTCGTCGTCGCGCGGGGCGGAGAACGCCGCCTCCATCGCCTTGGGGATCTTCAGCGCGCGGTTGCCGCCCTGCCGTTCCCAGAACAGCTGGACGAATTGCTCGATGTCGATCTGCGCGCCGTACACCCGCTCGAACTGGCGGTGGTCGGCCACGATCTGGGCGGAATAGCACATGGTTCCTGCCTGCACCGCGGTGGGGACGCAGCACATGCTAGCCCACCGGCCGATGCGGACTGGTCGATCCGCGACGGATTGACCGCACTCGCCAGAGCGCTGCTGCCGATGGCGACGGCCCACCGGACTGCTGCCGGGGCGCGCTTGCCGCGAGCAACGTGTCGGGCGGCGAAAGCGGGCAATGGCCAGAGAGTGCCGGCACGAACACTTCACTCCTATCCTCACGGCAAGTGGTCAGATGACGTTGCTTTTCAAACGCCAATGCTTCCGACCCCGCTTTCGGATGATTGACCTGCCGCTTCCGGGTCCTGCGTTTCCTGGTATGACGACCGGAACCATCGGCCCCCGCGATGCGCACGGTATCGCTCTCACGCGGGAGTCCGATGCGCATGTCAACCACCCTGCGATGGTGCGGACTAGACGAACTTGATCAAGGCACGCTGGGCGCGTGGACCGAGCTCGGCACGCACGCACGCAACCCCAGTCCTTACCTGATGCCCCAGTTCATCCTGCCGGCGGCGCGTTGGCTGACCCCGGGTCGGCCGCCGTGCGTCGCGCTGTTCGAGCGCCCTGGACGCAGCGGACGCGAGCTGCTGGGTGTCGGATGCTTCACCGTCGGACGGCCGAACCTGTTCGTGCCCGTGCCCCATCTGCGCAACTACTGCACGCGGCATTCTTTCCGAACCGGCGTGCTGGTCGCGCCAGCGGAGGCCGGATGCGTCGCCCACGCGCTGATGCGCGTGAGCCGCGACGGCGCGGGCGCTGCGCCCAGCCACGCCATCGCATTCAGGCAGGTATTGGAACAGGACGAGGTCTTTGCGGCACTGCGTGAAGCTGCAGGCGAGTGCGGCGGCAGTTGGCGGGAAGTACGGCGGTTTGCGCGTCCGGTGCTGCGCCTGCACGAAGGTATGGACGCGTCCGGGACCCTGCCGCGCAAGACGCTCAAGGATCTGCGGCGCCACCGCCGGCGCTTGCAGGAATGCGGACCGCTCACCGCCCGGGTACTGCAGGCGAACGAGATGCTGCCGGCGGCCACGGAGCGGCATCTGGAACTGGAGCATTGCGGCTGGAAAGGCGCGCGTGGCAGCTCGTTGCTCAGCTCAACGGCGGGAGCGATGTTCTTCCGCGACATGATCGAGCGATTCGGCCGCATCGGCGCCGCGGTGTTCCTGGAGACCCTGGTGGGCGATCGCGTCATCGGCTCCACCAGCAACCTCCTGGTGGGCGGGACGTTGAGCGCCTTCAAGATCGGCTGGCACCCCGATTACGCGCGACACAGCCCGGGTCGGCTGACCAAGTTGGCACTGTTCGAGGCGATCGCCGGCGCCTGGCCACACGTGGACAAGTACGACAGCAATTCGCAGCAGGATTCCTTTCTCGCCAGGATGCTGCCGCACACCGAGACGATCGTGTCCGGGTTCCTGGCGACGACCCGACTGGGGACGAATGCGCTGCGGGCCGTTCGCCCCATGCGCCCCTTCGTTTTCCGGCTGGGCCTGGGCGGCGACCCCTGGATCGACCGGCCGGCGCGCGAAGCGGCCGAACACGGGCACCCGGAGCATTTACCGGACACGGTCAAAGGAAACTGAAGACTCATGTCGCCGCATGCCGCCGGCATTCCGTCGGCGGCTTGGGCTTCCCCTCAGCCCTGCTTCTCGTCCGCGATCCACTGGTCGATGCGGCGCTCCAGCAACGTCAGCGGCATCGCGCCGCCGCCGAGCACGGCGTCGTGGAAGCCGCGGATGTCGAAATCCTCGCCCAGTTCGGCCTCGGCCTTCGCCCGCAGCTGCTGGATCTTGAGCATGCCGATCTTGTAGCCGGCAGCCTGCCCCGGCCAGGTGATGTAACGGCGCACTTCGGCCTGGATCGCCGGCAGCGGGATCGCGCTGTTCTGCGCCATGTACGCCACCGCCTGCTCCTCGGTCCAGCCCTTGGCGTGCAGGCCGGTGTCGACAACCAGCCGGATCGCGCGCCACATCTCCGAGGTCAGGCGGCCGAACTGCGAGTACGGGTCGGTGTAGGTGCCCGGCATCTCGCGCGCCAGCCATTCCGAGTACAGGCCCCAGCCTTCGGCGTAGGCATTGAAGTTGGCCTGCTTGCGGAACTCCGGCACGCCTTCGAGTTCCTGCGCGATGGCGATCTGCATGTGATGGCCGGGCAGGCCCTCGTGATAGGCGATGACCTCCAGCGTGGTCTTCGGCATCGCGCTCATGTCCGACAGGTGCGCGTAGTACACGCCCGGGCGCTTGCCGTCCGGCGTGCTCGGGTAGTAATGCTGCGCGGCGCCGTCCTGCTCGCGGAACGCCTCCACGCGCTTGACCACCAGGTCGGCCTTGGGCAGCAGGCCGAAGTAGTTCGGCAGCTGCTTCTTGATCGTGGCGATCGCCGCGGTGGCATCGTCGATATAGCCCTGGCGCCCGGCGTCGGTGTCGGGGTACTTGAAGCGTGGGTCGGTGTCGATGAACTTGAAGAACGCCTGCAGGTCGCCTTCGAAACCTACCTTGTCCTTCAGCACCTCCATCTCGCCGCGCAGGCGCGCGACCTCGGCCAGCCCGGTCTGGTGGACCTGCTCCGGGCTCATGTCGGTGGTGGTCGAGTCGCGCAGGCGCTGCGCGTAGTACGCGGCGCCATCGGGATGGCGGGTGCCGACGCCCGACGGGTTGACCGCCGCGTTGGGCAGGTCGGCCTTGTACCAGGCGATGACCTCGGCGAAGGCCGGCTGAACCGCCTCCACCAACGCCGCGCGGGCCGCGTCCTTCAGCGACTGCGCGCGCGCCGCATCGACCTTGCCGGCCTTCAGCAGCGCATCGGCCTTGGCCTGCGCGTCGGCCCACAGCGCGCTGTCGGGTCCATCGGTGAACGGCGCGCCGGTGATGACCTTGCCGGCCTGGTCGATCACGCCCTCATGGGCGAAGCGCGGTGGACGGATGCCGAGCCCGGCCGAGCGTTTCACCCGCTCCATCAACTGCCCGAAGCCGCGTGGCACTTCGCGCAGACGCGCGACGTAGGCCAGGTAATCCGATTCGTCCTCGACCTTGTGGAAGTTGATCAGGAACGTCGGCAGGAACGCCTGCGCGCCGCCCATCTGCTCGAACGGATAGGCGTGGTCGCGGAAGCGGTCGGCGGCCTTGGCCGCTTCCACCTGGTACGCGAACAGGTCCCACGACAGCTGGGCGTCATCGCCCAGTGCGTCGTAGTCGAAGCTGGCCTTCATCTCCTCGAGCGCCGCGACCTGCCAGGCCAGCTGCCTGGCCTCGGCCTCGAACGACATGTCGTCGAGCTCCGCATAGCGGTCCTTGCGGCCGAGCATCGTCATCTGGATCGGACTGAACTGCAGCTGCTCCTCGTACTTGCGCTCGAACCACTCGTTAAGGCGCGCATCCGTGGTGACGGCGCGAGTGTCGACGGACGTGGTCGCCGCGGCGGACGGTGCAGTGGCGGCAGGCGTCGCCACATGCGAGCAGGCCACGCACAGGGCCAGGGACAGGGCGGACACGGCGAACATGCGGCGCATGGGAACTCCGACAGGGACGGGAGTGGCACTCCGGGAACCCCGATCAT
>DATHRJ010000263.1:0-1569 GCA_035465455.1 Lysobacter sp. | reverse complement strand
GATCGATGCCCCGGCCGGCGCAGCCGATGCCGCTGCGCCCGTGGCGCTGGCGCCGTGCGCCGCGACGACGATCCGCTATGGCCTGGGCGCGGTGAAGGGCGTCGGCCGCGGCGCCTGCGAGGCGATCGTCGAGGCGCGCCGCGCGGGCCCGTTCGACGACCTGCAGGACTTCTGCAAGCGCGTCGACAGCGGCAAGCTCAACAAGCGCGCGCTGGAGGCATTGACCCAGGCCGGCGCGCTCGACCGGCTCGGCCGCAACCGCGCCAGCCTGATGCTGCAGCTGCCGGAGGTGCTCAAGGCCACCGACCAGCTCACGCGTGAGCGCGAGGCCGGGCAGGTGTCGTTGTTCGGTGGCGGCGAGACGGCGCCCACGCTCCGCCTGGAGTTGCCGGAAACCGACGAATGGCCGCTGTCGCAGCTGCTCAACGGCGAGCGCGACACGCTGGGCCATTACCTCAGCGGCCACCCGTTCGACCCCTATCGCGACGAATTGCAGGGCCTGGTCGGCAACGACCTCGGCGATCTCGACCGGATCTGGGAGTCGCGCCCGGAAAGCGCGCGCGGTGGCTGGCGCCCGGAACTGGACACCATCGTCGCCGGCCAGGTGGTGGCGATGCGCAAGAAGGGCGACAGCCAGATGTTCGTGCAGATCGAGGACGGCCGCGGCCGGCTCGAGTGCGCCTTCTTCGGCGAGACGTATGGCGAGTTCGCCGCGCTGCTCGCGCGCGACCGCCTGCTGGTGATCCAGGGCGGGCTGCGCGAGGATGCCTTCAGCGGCGGCTTCGCGCTCAAGGTCCAGCGCTGCTGGGATTACGCCCAGGTGTGCGCGAAGCATGCCCAGCGCCTGTCGCTGCGCCTGGACCTGCGGGTGCCGGGCACGTGGCAGCGCGTGGACGCGTTGCTGGCGCGCAACCGTCCCGGGCAGACCCCGCTGCGGCTGGACCTGCTGCGCGACGGCGCCGCCGGCATGCTCGACCTCAACGGCGCCCAGGCGGTCCGCATCGATGCCGACCTCGTCGGCGCGCTGAAAGCCCAGCCCGGGGTCCGCGCGGTGAAGCTGTCGCTGAGCAAGCCCTGGGCCAGCTGAAGCACCGCATTGCCAGGCGCCGGCTGCCGGCTGCCCGCCCGCGGCCCGATATGGGAGCAATAATCTGGCCGCCGACCGTGCCCCGGCTTCGCCCTGCCCCCGCCTCCGTTAAACTGTCGCCCTTTCCGGCCACGGCCCGAGCATGAATCCGAACTACCTCGATTTCGAGCAGCCCATCGCCGACCTGGAAGCGAAGATCCAGGAACTGCGCCACGCCAGTTACGGCTCGGCGGTCGACGCCGACGCTGAAATCCACGCGCTGCAGAACAAGCTGCGCATCCGCACGGCGCAGATCTTCCGCGACCTCAACTCCTGGCAGGTGTCGCAACTGGCGCGCCATCCGGCGCGGCCGTACACGATGGACTACCTGCGGGTGATCTGCGACGAGTTCCAGGAACTGGCTGGCGACCGTGCATTCGCCAATGACCAGGCGATCGTCGGTGGCCTGGCGCGCATCGATGGCCGCAGCATGGTCGTGATCG
>DATHRJ010000262.1:0-19303 GCA_035465455.1 Lysobacter sp. | reverse complement strand
ATCGCTGCCGGCAGCCAGGTGCTGGCTGCGGGCACGCGGATCACCCCCGCGGCGCGGATGCTGCTTGCGGCAGTGGGCGTGACCGACGTGGCCGTGCGGCCGCGGGTCGCGGCGGCGCTGCTGCTGACCGGGCGCGAGCTGGTCGACGATCCGGCCCAGCCGCTCGCGCCCGGTCAGATCCGCAACAGCAATGGGCCCTACCTGTCGGACCGGCTCGCCGAGGCCGGGGCGGTGGTGGTGCATCGCGAAACGGTGGCGGACGATGCGGCCGGGTTCCTGCAGGCGCTGGCGCGCAGCCTGGATGCCGGTGCGATCGTCGTGGTCAGCACCGGTGCGGTCTCGATGGGGCGGCACGACTTCGTGCCCGATGCGCTGCGCGGACTGGGAGCGGAGATCGTGTTCCACAAGGTGGCGATCCGCCCCGGCAAGCCGCTGTTGTTCGCGCGCCTGCCGGGCGGGCAGTTGTACTTCGGCCTGCCGGGCAATCCGGTCTCGGGCGCGGTAGGGCTGCGCTTCTTCATCGAGCCGGCATTGCGCGCGCTTCTGGGCCTGGCGCCGGAGCGGCCGTTGCGCCTGCCGCTGGCCGCGCCCGCACGCAAGAAGCCGGGTTTGCGTTTCCTGCAGAAGGCGCGGGTCGTGGTCGATGGACAGGGGCAGCTGCAGGTGGAGTTGCTGGCCGGGCAGGAGTCGTTCCGCATCGCGCCGTTGCTGGCCGCCAATGCGTGGGCGGTACTGGACGAGGAGGTCACGCAGTTGCCGGCCGGCGCGCTGGTCGAGGTGCGTGGCCTGGACGGGCAGGGCGTGCTGCTGCGCAGTTGCGACGATTTTGATGAACATTGACTTTGGACTTGAAGATGGACGTTGAGTTGCAGTTGTTCGGCACGTTGCGCGGGCTGGAACCGGGCGACCGGCTGCAGGTGCCGGTGGCCGGTGGGACCGTTGCCGACCTGCGTGCGGCACTGGCCACCCATGCCGCCGCATGCTGGCCGCGCGTCACGCCGGGGCTGCTCGGCAGTTGCGCATTCGCAACGCCCGGTGCGGTGTTGCGCGACGGCGAACCACTGCCTGCCGACGGTCGCATGGTCGTGCTGCCGCCGGTGAGCGGGGGCTGAGAAGTGGCCAGACATTTCCTGCACGTGGCCGACCGCGCCGACGAGACCCTCGACCCGGCGGCGGCGCTGGAGTTCGTCTCCGATCCCGGCTTTGGCGGCATCGCGATGTTTGTCGGCCAGGTGCGCGGTCTCAACCACGGGCGCGAGGTCGCCGGCATCAGTTATGACCTCTACCAGCCATTGGCGCTCGCCCGTTTTGCCGAGATCGCCGAGCAGGCGCAACGTGAAGTCGGCCCGCGGTTGCGGCTGTACATCGCCCACGCGAAGGGACGACTGGCAGTGGGCGAGCCCGCAGTGGTGATCGCCGCCGGCACGCCGCACCGTGACGAGGCGTTCCGCGCCTGTCGCCTGGCGATCGAGGCGGTCAAGCACACCGCGCCGATCTGGAAGCAGGAGCACTACGTCGACGGAGACAGCCAATGGAGCGAGGGCTGCTCGTTATGCGATGCACCTGCCGCGCAAGCCTTACCCGTGCACGACCACGCACATGACGACCACGACCACCCGCAGCGCTGACCCCGGAGCCCGGCGATGAAGCTTCAGCTGCAGGGCCAGCGCATGCGCCTGCGCCTGGACGAGGCCGAACTGGCGCGTCTTCTGGCCGGCGAGGCGATTGTCAATTCCACCCGGTTGGCGCCGGGCTCGCGCTTCAGCCAGTCGTTGCGCCTGCACGCGGACGCGCAGCCGACCCTGCAGGCCACGCCGGGCGAGTGGCAGGTGGGCCTGCCCGAGGCCGCGGTGCGCGATTACGTGCAGCGGCTGCCATGCCGCGAGGCGCTGGATTTCGTGCTTGCCGGTGACGGCAATGCAGTGCTGTCGCTGCACTTCGAGGTCGACGTTCGCGACAGCCTGCAGCTGCGCGGCGCGAGGCGCCGCAGCGGGGGTTCGCACTAGCAGGACGGGCCGGTGCGCTGTATCGGTTGTTGATTCAGGTCAAAGGCACGCCGGACCGCACTCCTATTCTTCGGGGCGACCGTACCGGCTTCGTGCCCGAAGAACGCTTTGGAGACCGAATGAGCACCACCAGCAAACCCGCGAAACGAGGTGCTGGTGGCGTCCTCTTCGATTGGCGCCCCGAAGATCCGGCGTTCTGGCAGGCAGCCGGCAAACGCGTCGCCAACCGCAACCTGGCCATCTCGATACCGGCGCTGCTGCTGGCGTTCGCGATCTGGATGATGTTCTCGGCGGTGACCGTCAGCCTGCCGCGGATCGGCTTCACCTTCACTACCGACCAGCTGTTCTGGCTGGCGGCATTGCCGGGGCTGTCGGGCGCGACGCTGCGGATCTTCTATTCGTTCATGGTCCCGATCTTCGGCGGCAGGCGCTGGACCGCGATTTCGACCGCGTCGCTGATGATCCCCGCGGTGTGGCTGGGCATCGCGGTGCAGGACCCGGCCACGCCGTTCTGGCACTTCGTGGCGATCGCGATCCTGTGCGGCTTCGGCGGCGGCAACTTCGCCTCGTCGATGGCGAACATCTCGTTCTTCTTTCCCAAGGCGCGCCAGGGCTACGCATTGGGCATGAACGCAGGCCTGGGCAACCTGGGCGTTTCAGTCACCCAGTTCGTGATTCCGCTGGTGATCACCGCCGGTGTGTTCGGCGCCGTTGCCGGACCGCCGCAGCTCACCGCCGATGGCGCGACGGTGTACCTGCAAAACGCCGGTTTCATCTGGCTGCCGTTCCTGCTGGCGTGCAGCGTGGCGGCGTGGTTCGGCATGAACGACCTGGCCGCGGCGCGGTCCAGCCTCGCCGAACAGTCGGTGATCTTCCGGCGCAAGCACAACTGGCTGATGTCCTGGCTGTACACCGGCACCTTCGGCAGTTTCATCGGCTACTCGGCGGGATTTCCGCTGTTGATCAAGACGCAGTTTCCCGAGGTCGACGCACTGACGTTCGCATTCCTTGGCCCGCTGGTCGGTGCGCTCGCCCGGCCTGTCGGGGGCTGGCTTGCGGACAAGGCCGGCGGTGCGTTCCTGACGTTCTGGGCGTTCGTGCTGATGGTCGCGGCGGTGCTCGGAGTGCTGTACTTCCTGCCGACCGGAGGCTCGGGCGGCAATTTCACCGGCTTCCTGATCGTGTTCATGTCGCTGTTCGTCCTCACCGGCATCGGCAACGCCTCGACATTCCGCATGATCCCGGTGATCTTCCGCACGCTGCAGGAGCGCGCACTCGGCGCGGGCGCCGGCAGCGCGGAGCAGGCCGCGGCCGCGCGCCGCGCCGGCATCGAATCGGCTGCGGTCATCGGCTTCTCCTCGGCGGTGGCGGCCTATGGCGGCTTCTTCGTACCCAAGAGCTACGGCACCTCGATCACCCTGACCGGCGGCCCCGAAGCCGCGCTGTACGGGTTCATCGCGTTCTACGTGACCTGCCTGGCCATCACCTGGTGGTGGTACTACCGCAAGGGCGCGGAGTGCCCGTCTTGAGGCGGTGGGGCCGCCGTCGCCCGGTGTACGTCCTCGCAGTGGTGGCGATGACCTCCAGGCGCGCTGCCCATGGGTGGGGGCGCCGACATGCATGACTTCACCAACGTCCCCCGCAGCCAGCAGCGCACGGCGCTGTGGGGCAGCACCTTCGCGTTCACCGTGTGCTTCGCCGTTTGGACGATCTTTTCGATCATCGGCGTGCAGATCAAGCAGGAACTCGGCCTCAACGACACCCAGTTCGGCCTGCTGGTCGCAACCCCGATCCTGACCGGCTCGCTGAGCCGCCTGGCACTGGGCATCTGGACCGACCAGATCGGCGGCCGCATCGTTTTCACTGCGGTCATGCTGTGCGCCGCGGCGGCAACCTGGTTCCTGACCACGATGTCGACCTACGCCGGCTACCTGTTCGCGGCGTTGCTGGTCGGCATCGCCGGCGGTTCGTTCGCGGTCGGCATCGCCTATGTGTCGCGGTGGTTCCCCAGGGAAAGGCAGGGCACCGCGCTGGGCATCTTCGGTGCCGGCAACGTCGGCGCGGCGGTAACCAAGCTCGGCGCACCGCTGATCATGGTCGCCTACGGCTGGCATACGGTGGCTCAGGTGTGGTCGGTGGTGCTGGCGGTGACGGCAATCGTGTTCTTCCTGGTGACCAGGGACGACCCGCAGCATGCCGCGCGCCGTGCTGCCGGGATCAGGCCCGAGCCGTTCCTCAAGCAACTGGAGCCGTTGCGGAACCTGCAGGTCTGGCGTTTCGGGCTGTACTACTTCTTCGTGTTCGGTGCCTTCGTCGCGCTGGCGCTGTGGCTGCCGCGTTATCTGATCGGCGCCTACGGGCTGGACGTGACCACCGCAGGCCTGATCGCCGCGGCGTACTCGATCCCCGCCAGCCTGTTCCGCATCGTCGGTGGCTGGCTGTCGGACAGGATCGGAGCGCGCCGGGTCATGTACTGGACGTTCGGGATGTCGGCAGCCTGCACCTTCCTGCTGTCGTATCCGACCACAAGCTACGTCGTCAGCGGCATCGAGGGCCCGATCGAGTTCACCCTGGCGATGGGACTGGTGCCATTCACCGTGCTGGTTTTCGTGCTCGGCTTCTTCATGTCGCTGGGCAAGGCCGCGGTCTACAAGCACATCCCGGCCTATTACCCGAACAATGTTGGAGCGGTCGGCGGCGTGGTCGGACTGATCGGTGGTCTCGGCGGCTTTGTCCTGCCGATCGCGTTCGGCGCGATGAACGACCTCATCGGCATCTGGACGAGTTGCTTCATGTTGCTGTTCGCACTGGTGTCGATCGCGCTTACATGGATGCACTTCGCGATCCAGCGCATGGACCGTGCCCGGCACCCGGAAGTCGGCCGCGAAACCGACCTGCCGGAGATCATGGCGGCCGCGCAGACGCGGAAGTGATTGTCCCCCGGCATGTCCATCCGTTGGCGAGCGCCAGCGAAGGCAAGCCACCCAGTCAGAATGGCAGCGCGACCGCGCCCAGATGGCCGAGCAGCAGGAACACCGACACCAGCACCGCATTGAGCGACCAGGCGACGGTCAGGGCGCGGGCGATGTGCGCATGGATCTCGCGATCGACATTGAACGCGTTCACCCATACCGCGCGCATGATCCACGCGGTGTAGACCAGGAACCCGAACAGCATCACCGCCAGCAGCGGTGTCCCGACCAGGCGGTAGGCGTAGAGGATCGCGGCGAACAGCACATGGCTGACCAGCACCCCGTAGATCCAGAACACCACCCACAGGCGGGTGTGGCCGCGGGGCTCATCGGAGAGTGCATGCGTGGTCATGGGAACCTCCCTGCTGTGGCCTGCGGGCCGGATGCGACTGGACGAGTACACGTCCGCCGAGCTCGGCGCCTCAGTTGTGGCAAACGCAATCGGCGCGAAAAACGGTCCGCGCTCATTGCAGTCGCACAAGCATGCCGTCGCGGGTCACCGCGATATATCCCTCGATGCGTCCGTCCTTGATCGCCTCGACCATCATCCGCATTGGCTGCACGGCCTCGTCGCAATTCGGGGCCAGCCCGGCGCGGCCCGGAAGCGAGGCGACGAACAGGATGTCCCACGCCACGCCGGTCTGCCTCGACTCGTCCAGCAGCGCGGCGAAGCTGTCGATCTCGCCGGGCAGCTTGTCGACGCAGACCACCGGGGCTAGCGCACCGCCTTCGCCACGGTGGAAGCGGGCGATCTCCTCGGCGGTGGCATCGCCCGGCAACTCGGCCGCCGCGAACACCAGCAGCAGGCGCTGCGGCTCCGGTTGCTGGAGCGCGGCGCGGAGCAGCCCGGAGAAATCGTGGATCGACATGCCGGCGTTTCCTCGTGGACATTCTTCGCAAGACGCGGTGCTCAGGCAGCGCAGGTCGGGTCGTCGACCACCCCCGCGCTGCCGGGTTGCAGTGTGCTCCACAGCGCGTGCATGCGCTGTTCCACTGCCGGGTCGGGCACGATTATGCGGCCCCACTCGCGCCGCGTCTCGCCGGGCCACTTGCGGGTGGCGTCGAGGCCGAGCTTGGAGCCCAGGCCGGGCTCGGGGCTGGCGAAGTCGAGGTAGTCGATCGGCGTGTTCTCCACCAGCAGGCTGTCGCGTGCCGGGTCGACGCGCGTGGACAGCGCCCAGATCACCTGCGACCAGTCGCGCACGTCGATGTCCTCGTCGGTGACGACCACGAACTTGGTATAGGTGAACTGCCGCAGGTACGACCAGATGCCCATCATGATCCGGCGCGCGTGGCCGGCGTACTGCTTGCGAATCGAGACCACCGCGATGCGGTACGAGCAGGCCTCCGGTGGCAGGTGGAAGTCGACGATCTCCGGGAATACCTTGCGCAGGATCGGCACGAAGATCTCATTGAGCGCCAGCGCCAGGACCGAAGGCTCATCAAACGGCGCGCGGCCCATGTAGCTGCCATGGTAGATCGCGTCGCGTCGCAGCTGCATGCGCTCGATGGTCAGCACCGGGAAGTGATCGGCGGCGTTGTAGTAGCCCGTGTGGTCGCCGAACGGACCCTCCAGCGCGGTATCGCCGGGGTGGATGAAGCCCTCCAGCAGGATCTCCGCACCGGCCGGTGCATCCAGGCCGGTCAGCTCGCTGCGCCATACCCGCGTGCGCTCACCGCGAAGCAGCCCGGCGAACTCGTATTCCGACAGCGTGTCGGGAACCGGCGCGACCGCGGCCAGGATCGTCGCCGGATCGGCGCCGATTGCCACCAGCACGGGGAATGGTTTGCCTGGGTGGTCCGCCTGCCAGTCGGCGAAGTCGAGCGCGCCGCCACGGTGCGGTAGCCAGCGCATGATCACGCGGTTGCGGCCGAGCACCTGCATGCGGTAGATCGCGACATTCTGCCGTGGCTTGCGCGAGCCGCGGGTGACCACCAGGCCGATCGTGATCAGCCGGGCCACGTCCTGCGGCCAGCAGCGCTGGATCGGCAGGCGGCCGAGGTCGACGTCCGCGGACTCCTGGACCTCGTGTTCGAACGCCGCCTCGCGCACGCGCCGTGGCGCCACGTTCGCCAGTTGCGCCAGCTCCGGCCAGGTCGACAATGCCTGCTTCAGGCTCGATGGCCAGCGCGGCTCCTTGATCGCGGCGAGCAGTTCCCCCAGCTCCCGCAGCGATGCCAGCGGACGTCCGGCGAGCGCGGCCTCGATGCGGTCGCGGTGGCCGAACAGGTTGCCGAGCATCGGGTGCGCTGCCGGTGCCGCACCGGCCGGGCCTGCGTGTTCCATCAGCAGCGCCGGCCCGGACTGGCGCAGCGCGCGCAGGCACAGCGACGTCGATTCCAGTTCCGGATCGACCGGCGCACCGACGCGCGCCAGCTGTCCCCGGGCTTCCAGTTGCGAGAGGAACGAGCGCAGGTCGTGGTGGTTCATGAACAGCCCGGGCGGAGAGTGGCTCCCAGCCTCGGCTGCAGCGGTTCGGCCTGCACTGACGTGGGTCAAGCACCTGCGGCGGCGCGGGATCGGGGCGCAAGCGGCGCCGCGATGCGCTCTCGCGATAACATGGGTTTGTGCGAGGCATGCAGTACGCGCGCGTATGGCGTCGACTTTTGACGTGCATCAGAGCGGCGTGCGTGCCTCTTCGCGCAAACTGCGTTTTCCAAAAGGCAAAGCCACCGATGACACGACCTTCCTCGCTCGATTACGAGCAAC
Source organism: Lysobacter sp. (assembly GCA_035465455.1). GTDB lineage: Bacteria > Pseudomonadota > Gammaproteobacteria > Xanthomonadales > Xanthomonadaceae > Lysobacter_K. The sequence goes on along the minus strand of DATHRJ010000262.1, from coordinate 11,615 downwards.
TGCTTACCTGCGCCGATGGCACGATGTTCGGACCCGGCAATGCACGACTGCCAGCGCCACCGATGCTGATGTTCGACCGCATCACCCACATCTCCACCGAGGGCGGCAAGTTCGGCAAGGGTGTGATCGAGGCCGAGCTGGATATCAATCCGGACCTGTGGTTCTTCGCCTGCCACTTCGAGGGCGACCCGGTGATGCCGGGCTGCCTCGGCGTGGACGGGCTGTGGCAGCTCGCCGGGTTCTACCTGCCGTGGCTGGGCGAACCGGGTCGCGGCCGCGCGCTCGGCGTCGGCCAGGTCAAGTTCACCGGCCAGGTGCTGCCTGAAGCCAAGCTGGTGCGCTACGAAATCGACATCCGCCGGGTCATGCGCGGCAAGCTGGCGCTGGTGATCGCCGATGGGCGGGTGCTGGTCGATGGCCGCGAGATCTACGTCGCCAACGACCTGCGCGTGGGACTGTTCACTTCGACCGAGGGTTTCTGAGAATGGGTCCAGCAACAAAACGTCGCGTCGTGATCACTGGCATGGGCATCGTGTCCTGCCTTGGCAACGACCAGGCCAGCGTGACGTCGTCGCTGCGCGACAGCCGCGCAGGCATCCGCCACATCCCGCAGTACGCCGAACTGGGGATGCGCAGCCAGGTCGCGGGCGTACCGGACATCGACCTTGACGCGCAGATCGACCGCAAGCTCAAGCGCTTCATGGGCAACGCCGCCGGCTACAGCTACGTCGCGATGCGCGACGCGATCGCCGATGCCGGGCTCGACGACGCGCAGGTGCGCAGCGACCGTTCCGACCTGATCGCCGGCTCCGGTGGCGGTTCGCCGCAATGGCAGATCGAGACCGCCGACCTGCTGCGCAACAAGGGCGTGCGCAAGATCGGCCCGTACATGGTGCCGCGCACGATGTGCTCGACGGTGTCGGCCACGCTGGCCACCGCGTTCGGCATCCGCGGCGTCAGCTATTCGATCGCGGCGGCCTGCGCGACCTCGGCGCACTGCATCGGCGCGGCGGCCGACCTGATCCGCCATGGCGTGCAGGACGTGATCTTCGCCGGTGGCGGCGAGGAGGAGCACTGGGGCATGAGCTCGCAGTTCGATGCGATGGGCGCGCTGAGCACCCACTACAACGACACCCCTTCGAGCGCCTCGCGGCCGTACGACAGCGACCGCGACGGCTTCGTCATCGCCGGTGGCGGCGGCATGCTGGTGCTGGAGGACTACGAACATGCCAGGGCACGCGGCGCGCGCATCCATGCCGAACTGATCGGCTATGGCGTGACGTCCGACGGTGTCGACATGGTCGCCCCGTCAGGCGAGGGCGCGGTGCGTTGCATGCGCATGGCGATGAACGGCGTCGATGCGCCGATCGACTACGTCAACACCCACGGCACGTCCACGCCGCTGGGCGACTTCGTCGAGCTGCAGTCGGTGCGCGAGGTGTTCGGCGCCAACGTGCCGCCACTGTCGTCGACCAAGGCGCTGTCGGGGCACTCGCTCGGTGCCGCCAGCGTGCACGAGGCGATCTACTGCCTGCTGATGATGCGCGGCGGCTTCATCGCCGGCTCGGCGAACATCGCCAACCTCGACCCGCGCGTCGCGGATTTTCCGATCGTGCGCGAAAGCCGCGATGCGGAAATCAACACGGTGATGTCCAACAGTTTCGGTTTCGGCGGCACCAACGGCAGCCTGGTGCTCTCGCGCCACCGCGACTGATTGCGGGCCGGCGCGGCGAGGCTGTCGCGCCGGATCCGCTGCCGGCCGGTCACCCCGGCCGTGGTGCGGTTTCGATCCACTGGCCGTTGTGCAGGCAGGCCTGCAGTTGCCGCATCAGCGGTTGCGTGTCGATCCCGCGCGCCGCCAGCCATTGCACGTCGAACAGGGTCTGGTCGTAGCGCTCGCCGCGGTCGCACAGCAGGCTGACGATGCTGCCCTGCTCGCCGCGTTCGCGCATCCGCGCCGCCAGTTGCAGGCACGCGGCCAGGTTGGTCCCCGACGAGCCGCCGTAGCGGACACCGAACAGGTCCTGCAGCAGCCAGGCGGCCGCGATCGAGACTTCGTCCTCGACCTCGATGACCTCGTCGACCACCTCGAACAGGAAGCTCGGTTCCACCCGTGGGCGGCCGATGCCTTCGATCAATGTCGGCCGCGTCGCATGCGCGATCACCAGGTCGCGATTGCCGATCTCCCAGCCGACTGCGAATGCGCCTCCGCTGGGTTCGGCCACGCACAGCTGCGTGTCCAGTCCGCGCAGGCGCAGGTAGCGGCCGATCGTGGCCGAGGTGCCGCCGGTGCCGGCGCCGCAGACGATCCAAGCCGGCACCGGATGCGGCTCGCGCGACAGCTGGGCGAGGATCGATTCGGCGATGTTGTTGTTGCCACGCCAGTCGGTGGCCCGTTCGGCGAGGCCGAACTGGTCGAGGTTGCACGCCCCGCGCGCGGCATGTTCGGCAGCACGCGACTGGCTCGCGGCGGGGTCGGCGACAAGATCGCAATTGCCGCCGAGCGCGCTTACGTCGCGCACCTTGCCAGGCGCGGTGCATTCGGGCATCACCGCGGTGAAGCGCAGCCCCAGCAGGCGCGCAAACCAGGCCTCGGAGATCGCGGTGCTGCCCGAGGACGCATCGACCACTTCCTGGCCTTCGCGCAGGCGCCCGTTGCACAGCGCGTACAGGTACAGCGAGCGCGCGAGCCGATGCTTGAGGCTGCCCGATGGGTGCGAGGCTTCGTCCTTGAAGTAGAACCCGATGCCGGGAAATCCCGGGAATTCCAGCCGCAGCAGGTGGGTGTCGGCCGAACGCGCGGCCTCGCGCTCCAGGACGCGGACCTGCTCGCGCAGCCAGTTGCGTTCGCGCGCCGTGCTCACGCCACCCGGTCCTGCGCCAGCAGCGCGCGCGTGCGGCGTTCGAGGAACTCGAAATAGCGATCGATGTAGCTGATGCCGTTCTCGTGGTCGATCAGGTACGGGTTCATCAGCGTGTGGCGCAGGATCAGCAACCGGTCGTCGTTGTCGCCGCCCAGGGTGTCCGGGTCCAGCCCGAGCGCCTGCAGGATGCGCCGCATCTCGACCTCGCCCAGCGCCTCGGGCCTGAGCGTGGTGACCGAACCGAAGAACTCCTTGAGCTGCAGCGGCTGGCTGGGATCGCAGCGCAGTTCGTCGTACAGCCGGCGCACGAAGGCGTTGGCGCGCGACACGTCGCGGTTGCCGACCGGGTTCAGCGCCAGGCACACCAGGTTGCTGTCGGGCACGAAGGGCACCACCGCATGCAGGTTGGCCGAAACTTCCAGCGAGAACTGCCGCGCCCGCTTCTCGAACGTCTCGGCGGCGACAACCGTCTGTGCCTGCAGGCGGCCGAAGTGCTCATGGTCCAGTGGCAGCACCCGGTGGGTCACGTAGGCAGCCGCCGCGGCTGCACCGGGTTTGGAACCCTCCGGGATGAATTGTCCGAGGCTGCGGTAGCGGGCGAGGTAGCCGGTCTGGTTGGCGTCGTGGAAGACATAGTCGGCCTGCTCGGCGAGCAGCGCCATCGCGCGATGGTCGCGGCAGATGAACGCCCCCGATCCGTAGGGCAGGTAGCCGAGCTTGTGCGGATCCACGGTCACCGAATCGGCGCGTGACACCGCCGCGAACGCGGCATGCACTTCGGCCGACGGGAACGCGGTGAAGCCGTTGCGCACCTGCTCGCGGGTGCGCAGGCTGCCGTCGGGGTTGCGGAACATCGTCGCAAGGTAGCCGCCCCATGCGCCATCGACGTGCACACCGAAGCCCAGCCCGCGTGCGCCGGCGCGGTCGCGCGCGTCGACCACGCCGTCGACCGGGTCGATCGTCCCGTACTCGGTGGTGCCCAGCACCGCTACCGCCAGCAACACCGGCTGGCGCTCGCGCTCGCACACCAGCAGTGTCGATTCCAGTGCGTCCAGATCCAGGCGCATGCCGCGCTCGGGCAGCAACTGCAGTTGCGCGCGGCCGAGGCCGAGCAGCTTCAGGCCCTTGCTCCACGAGTAGTGCGCGGTGATCGGCGCCAGCACCTTCGGCACCTTCAGCGCACGGTGCGCGGCGAAGAAGTCGACCAGCCCCAGTTGCTCGAGCCGGTGGTCCTGCACCGCATCGGCCCAGCGCCGCCGCGGGGCCACCGGTTGCGCGGCAAGCCATTGCTGCCACTGCTCCAGCAAGGCGATGCCGGCGGCGGGCGCGAGGTTGAAGGCGGTCCAGTCGTCATCGGGCAAGTCGATGTCGGGCACGCGCGCGGCACGCAGCGCGACCGGGAACGCCTTCAGCGCAAGCGCCAGCCGCAGTGCCTGGTAGTTGGCCAGGGTGCCGCCGGAGGTGAGGTGTCCAAACGCACAGTCCGGGCGTGCGGTGTCATGGGCGTAGCCCAGCATGCGGGCCAGTTGCAGGCCGACCTGCACTTCCATGTCGACCGTTACCGGCGCGGCATCCTCGCTGACGTTGTTCGGGTTGTAGGGCAGGGTCAGTATCTGCGCGGCCAGGCCGGGAATCAGCAGGTCCGACACCATGTGCCCCAGATATCTCGGGCTGTGGAACGGCACCGATTTCTTCAGCGCGGCCGAGAGCTGGTGCAGCTCCTGGCGCAGGCGCGCCTCGAATGCGCGGTAGTCCGGATGCTGCGCGGCCTGGGTGGAGATCGCCGGCGGATCCTCCGGATGGAAGTTGCGGCGCCAGTACACGTGGTCGCGCAGGAACTCGACCACGAGCTTTTCCAGCATCGTGTCGTTCTCCCCGTACGGCCCCAGGAAGCAGGCATCCAGCGCGTGGCGGCCGGCGGGAGGGGATTTCAGTGCGGTCATCGCGTGCTCACCTGACCACCGTGACCGGGGTATCGCAGTTGGCGATCACCTTGCTGGTGACCGAGCCCAGCAGCAGTCCCTTGATCGCGCCGCGGCCGTGCGAGCCCATGACGATCAGGTCATGGCGCCCCTTCCCGGCCTCGTCGATGATCGCCTCTGCCGGTTCGGCCACCACCAGCATCTCCGTGAAGGGCACCTGGGCGCGGGTCAGTGCAGCGCGCGCGGACCTGGTCGCGTACTCCCCGTTCTCCTGGTGATAGCGCTTCACCCCTTCGATGCCGATCTTCACGGCGGCCGCCTGCAGCAGCGGTGGGTCGGCGTTGAGCAGCACCAGTTCGGGAGGCGCGGACATCTTCCGCGTCAGGTCGATCACGTGTTTTGCCGCGCGCGTGCTGACCGGACTGCCATCCACGGCAAGCAGGATCTTCATCTGGTATCTCCATTACCGCCGGATGCCGGCGCTCGGTGGCCCGAAAGGCCTGGAATGTGAGGTTAAAGCGCCCCCGCCATGGGTCCATTGATCCGGATCAAACGCACGGGAAATCGCCGTTTCACTAAGGATCGGGACAAGTGCGGGAATCACGGCACCTCCGGGCTTCGGAGCACGGCTTGCGCCAGGACCCAAACGAAACGGGGCGGCATCAGCCGCCCCGTCCGTCCCCATGTATCCCGCGTCAGACCTCGGTGTCGACCACGCCCGGCAGCGCCGGCTCGCGCTTGGGTGCGATCCACAGCCGCAGCACGAACCAGGCCATCGCAACCGCGCCGATGCTGAAGATCGTGTCGCCGGGCATGCGCATCCACACCAGCATGTCGATCAGCGGCTGCTGCATGAACTCCGCCGAACGTGCGTACCAGTAACCGTGCTCGAGCGAGGCATTCAGCTGCAGGATGCCCAGCGGCAGCAAGGTCAGCAGCGCCATCAGTGCCAGGCCGATGTTGAGCGACCAGAACGCCAGCTTGACCGGGCGGGTGTCCCACGTCATCTGGCCGCGCAGGCCACGCAGGCAGAACATCATCAACGCCAGGCCGAGCATGCCGTACACGCCGAACAGCGCGGTGTGGCCATGCAATGCGGTGAGGTTGAGCCCCTGCATGTAGTACAGCGACACCGGCGGGTTGATCAGGAAGCCGAACAGGCCAGCGCCGACCAGGTTCCAGAACGACACCGCGATGAAGAACATCACCGGCCACTTGTAGCGCTGCATCCACGGCGTCGCCTTGCCGAGCTTGTAGCTGTGGTAACCCTCGAAGCCGATGTAGGCCAGCGGGACCACTTCCAGCGCACTGAAGCTGGCGCCGAGCGCGACCACCGCAGTGGGCGTGCCGATGAAGTACAGGTGGTGCAGGGTGCCAAGCACGCCGCCGGTCATGAAGATGATGGTGGCGAACAGCACCGCGACCGTGGCGACCGTGGCCTTGATCAGGCCAAGGCGGGTGAAGATCAATGCCATCACCGCGGTGGCGAACACCTCGAAGAAGCCTTCGACCCACAGGTGCACCAGCCACCAGCGCCAGTACTCGACTTCGGAGATGTGGGTCTTCTCGCCCCACATCAGCGCGGCGGCGAAGAACACGCCGATCGCGACGGTCGACAGGAACATCAGGCCGATGATCGCCTTGGTCTCATGCGCGGCACCGGTCAGTACCGGCCACAACGCACGACCGACCAGGGTGACCCACAACAGCAGGCCGACGAACAGGAACCACTGCCAGAAGCGGCCCATGTCGGCGTATTCCCAGCCCTGGTGGCCGAACCAGAAATTGTATTCCAGGCCCATCTTCTGCATGACCGCGAACCACTGGCCGGCGAACGAGCCGACGACGATCAACAGCAGGCAGACGAACAGGAAATTGACCCCGAATCGCTGGAACTTCGGCTCGTGGCCAGACAGCGCCGGCGCGATGTAGAGCCCGGTGGCGAGCCACGACACGGCGATCCACAGCACCGCCAGCTGCGTATGCCAGGTGCGCGACAGCGAATACGGGATCCATTCCGACAATGCGAAGCCGTAAGCCTCCTGGCCTTCGACCTGGTAGTGCGCGGTGATGGCGCCGAGCAGGATCTGCGCCAGGAACAGCGCCAGCACCACCCAGAAATACTTGGCGGTCGCGCGCATCGACGGAGTGATCCGCATCATCGCCAGCGGATCGGTCTTCGGTACCGTGTGCGGCTCTTCATCGCGCGAATGGGTGACCGCGTAGTGCCAGCCGAGCAGGGCGATGCCCGCGATCAGGAACAGCACGCTGAACACCGACCACAGCCACAGGTCCGATGCCGGGGTGTTGCCGACCAGCGGCTCGTGCGGCCAGTTGTTGGTGTAGGTGACCTGCTTGCTGGCCTTGAGGCCGTTGTCGGTCGCGGCGGCGGCATCCGGATCAAGCGGTCGGTCGGTGGTCGCCGCCCACGCGGTCCACCAGAAGAACGCGGTCAGCGAGCGCCGGTATTCGGCGCTCTCCACCGTGTTGTTCTTCATTGCGTAGGCTTCGCGCAGTTCCGCGGTCGCCGGGTCGTTGCCGAACAGGCTTTCATAATGCGCGGCGACGTTGGACAGCGCGGCGACCCGGTCCTGGGTCAGCGTGATCGTGCCGGTCGCGGCGTCGTAGGTGTTGGCCCGCATCATCGTCTGCAGGCGGCGTTGCAACGCTCCCTGCTCGTCTTCGGGCAACTGCGCCCAGGTGGCGCTGCCGCCGTCGCGCCGGGCCCAGATGTCGAGCACGTGCACGGCTTCGCGGTGTAGCCAGTCGGCGCTCCAGTCCGGGGCGACATAGGCGCCATGGCCCCAGATCGAACCCAGCTGCATGCCGCCCATCGACTGCCAGACCTGGCGGCCCTGCTCGATGTCCTCGCGGGTGTAGACCACCGAGCCGTCCTGCGCGAGCACCTTTTCAGGCATCGGAGGCGCGGCGCGGAAGATCTCGCTGCCGGCCCATAGCAGCACCGAGAACGATGTAACCAGCAGGATGGCCAAGCCCATCCATAACTTTCGAGTGCTGCTCATTCCGGTCTCCCTGTTGAATGTGCGTATTGTTCGGCGGCGGCTGCCGTGCGGGCCATGACCTGAGTCAAGCCGCAGCGGAGCTGGTGGGGGGTGTTGCGGGGATGGATCGCCTGCGGGTGTGCTGCCGGCGATCCGCAGGTGCAATCAGATCGAACGCGAGAAGCGCGGCGCCGCCACTTGGGCGGGCTCGTGCAGGTAGCGGTCGAAGCACATCGCGATATTGCGCAGCAGCAGTCGGCCCTGGGAGGTGACGCGGATCACGTCGTGCTCGATCCGGACCAGGCCGTCCTCGGCAAGCGGCTGCAGGCGCTCGAGCGCATCTGCGAAGTAATCGTGGAAGTCGATCGCGTAGCGCCGCTCCAGCGCGGCGACCGGGATCTCGCCGCCGCACATCAGTCGCTGGATCAGGTCGGCGCGCAGCTGGTCGTCCTCGCTCATCCGCATGCCGCGGAACACCGGCAGGCGGCCGTCGTCGATCGCGCCCTGCCAGCTGATCAGATCGCGCGGGTTCTGGCTGAAGCTGTCGCCGATGTGGCTGATCGCACTGACGCCCAGGCCGATGAGGTCGCTGTCGGCGTGGGTGGTGTAACCCATGAAGTTGCGGTGCAGGCCACCGCGCGCCTGCGCCTGGGCGAGTTCGTCGTCGGGCAGGGCGAAGTGGTCCATGCCGATGTACACGTAGCCGGCCGCGGTGAGTTTCTCGATCGCCAGTTGCAGCAGGCCGAGCTTGACCTCGGCGCTGGGCATGTCCTCGGCGTTGATCTGCTTCTGCGCCTTGAACAGCTCCGGCAGGTGCGCATAGCTGTAGACCGCGATGCGGTCCGGGCGCACGTCGATCACGGTGTCCAGCGTCTTCGCGAAGCCTTCCGGGTTCTGTTTCGGCAGACCATAGATAAGGTCGACGTTGACCGAGCGGAACCCGCTGGCGCGGCAGGCCTCGATGATCGCCACCGTCTGCTCGACGCTCTGGATGCGGTTGACCGCTTCCTGTACCGCCGGATCGAAATCCTGCACGCCAAGACTGGCGCGGTTGAAGCCGATGTCGGCCAGCTCGGCGACGTCCTCCGGGGCGATGAAGCGCGGGTCCAGCTCGATCGAGATGTCGCGTTCGCGGCTGTCGGAGAAGTGGAACTGCTGTCGCAGCGTATCGACCACCTCGCGCAGTTGCGCGGTGGAGAGGAAGTTGGGGGTGCCGCCACCGAAATGCAGCTGGATCACCTCGCGATCGCGGTCGAACAGCGAAGCGGTCAGGTCGATTTCGCGGTACAGCCGCGCCAGGTAGGTATCGGCGCGCGACAGGTCGCGGGTGATGATCCGGTTGCAGCCGCAGTAGAAGCACGGGCTGAGGCAGAACGGCACGTGCACGTACAGCGACAGGCGCCGCGGGATTGGGTCGCCGTTGCTCGTCACCGCGGCTTCGCGCAGCTGCGCCTCACCGAAGCCGCTGGCGAACTGCGGCGCGGTCGGGTACGACGTATAGCGCGGGCCCGGCCGGTCGTAACGGCGCAGGAGTTGGGGGTCGAAGGCGGAGGAGGCTGGCATGGACGCAGCGTAGGGGGCATGCATGGCGGGCGCCTTGACTGAAATCAAATGGCGGCGTCGCTTCATCCGTAGCCCGGGTAAGCGCAGCGCACCCGGGGCTTTCAGATGCCCCGGGTGCGCTGCGCTTACCCGGGCTACATGGGACCTCCGAAGGCCAGTCAGCGCGCGGTATACCCACCATCGATCGCCAGCGCCGCGCCGGTCACGAACTTCGACTCCTCCGAAGCCAGGTAGACCACGCCCCAGGCGATGTCGTCGGCTTCGCCGATGTGCCCCAGCGGATGCAGCTGGTCGATGTCCTCGCGGCTGGCGCCCGTGTCCTGCAGGAAGTGATCGACCATCGGCGTCCAGATGAAGCCCGGGTGCACCGAATTCACCCGGATCCGGTCGGGCGCGTAGATCAACGCGTCGGTCTTGGTCATCAGCGTGACCGCGCCCTTGGAGGCGTGGTACGGCGGCACGTCGGGCGCGCCGACCAGGCCGTAGATCGACGACAGGTTGATGATGCTGCCGTGGCCGGCGCGCTTCATGTGCCCGATCGCGTGCTTGGTGCAGAAGAACACGCCCTTGACGTTGATCGCCTGCACGTGGTCCCACTCTTCCTCGGTGATTTCGTGGGTGGGCCGGTTGGCGCCCGAGATGCCGGCGTTGTTCACCAGGACGTGCACGGCGCCGTAATGGTCGGCCACGCCGTCGATGGCCGCCTTCACCGAAGCTTCGCTGGATACGTCGACGTGCCAGTAGCGCGCCGCCACGCCGCGTGCCTGCAGCGATTCGACCAGCGCCGCGCCGGGCTCGTCCTGCACGTCGAACAGCGCCAGGTTGGCGCCTTCCTCGCCCAGGCGCATGGCGCAGGCCTGGCCAATGCCTACCGCTGCGCCAGTGACGATGCATGTCTTGTCCCTCACCCGGTTTATGTCCTTGCCTCCTCAGGTCTCGCTGTCGCGATGGCGCAGCCCAGGTTGCATTGGAGGCGATACGCGGTGTCGTGCAGTTGATCAGGGTCAAGAATGCCGGTGCCATGCGCGGTGGAAACCCCGGTCCGCCACTGCCCATGCGGCCGCCGGGTGTTTCCTTGATCCTCGTCAACGTGGCGCCGCTGCACTGCCGCAGAGTTGCATCGCTCGCCGCGTCGCATCCAGCCGCCGGCGGGTTCCGCTTCCAACGCCATCCCAGGAGAACGTCCATGGCCCTTCCCACTCCCTACTGGAACCCACTGCGGCCCGTCAGCCGTTTCGACCCGTTCACCGATGTCGAAGACCTGTTCCGCACGCTCGGCAGCCGGGCGCTGACCGGCAACGAACAGCGTGCCCTCGACATGCGCCTGGACGTCAACGAGGACGACCAGGCCTATCGCATCAGCGTCGACATGCCCGGCGTCAAGAAGGAGGACATCGACGTCTCCGTGGAAGGCAACCAGGTCACCATCTCGGCCGAGGTGAAGCGCGAGGAAAGCCGCGAGAACGAACGTGAAGTGCACAAGGAACGCTTTTCGGGCAAGGCCTTCCGCTCGTTCACGTTGCCCGGCAACGTCAAGGTCGACAAGTGCAAGGCCAATTACGACGGCGGCGTGTTGAGCCTGACCCTGCCGAAAGTCGAGGAGAACCAGTCCCGGCGCATCTCGATCAACTGATCGGATTCCGGCCCCGGCGGGCGGAGGAGAGCATCGATGAGCAGTCCCGACAGGATTCTCCCGCGCCTGGTGGCGGTCGCCGTGCTGGCCGCCGCCATCCCGCTTGCGGCAGCGCAGGACGCCTCGCAGCGGAAGGCGCCGGAAACGCCATCCGCGCAGCCGCAGGCGCAGGAGCCAGCCACCGAAGAAACCGGCGAGCAGCGCCGGGTCGACGCGTTGCGCGAGGTTTCCGCGGAACGCCGCGACGAGGCGATGGCCACCGCGCGCCGCGCCGCCGAAGACCTCGACCGGCAGATGGAAAGGCTGCAGCAGCAGATGGACGAGGGCTGGGGCCGGATGAGCGAGGTCGCCCGTGCCCGCTCCCGCGCGACCATGGCCGACCTGCGCCAGCGCCGCAATGTGTTGGCCGAATGGCTGGGTGGCATGCGTCACAGCTCCGCGGCCGCGTGGGACGAGGTGCGCGGAGGGTTCGCCAAGAGCTACCGGGAACTCGCCGAGGCGACGCGCAAGGCCAGGGCTGAATTTGCCAAGCAGGAACAGGACGACCAGGCGCCCGAGGCGGACGGCGCGCAGCACCAGGAGTGACACGGCCGGAGCGTCGTGCCACATCCCTCAACAGCGGAGAAAACCC
>DATHRJ010000261.1:0-6248 GCA_035465455.1 Lysobacter sp. | reverse complement strand
ACAGCCTCGACATCAGCAATGCCATGGCGAAGCTCAACCAGAGCACCGTGTTCGAGGAGCACGCCAACGGCTGGCGTCCACTGTCGGGCAACGACACCACCACGGTGCTGGTGAAGAATTCAAAGAAGATCGCCACCTACGACTGGAGCCAGGGCACGGCAAGCTGGACGGGCGACGTGAAACCGGAGCGTGCAGGTCCGGTCAAGCTTGTCGCGGGCGACATGGATGCGCTGCTGATCAACCTGGCGCTGGTGCGTGACGTCGCGGCCGGCAAGCCGCTGCGCTATCGGCTGGTCGACAATGGCCGGGTGAAGCAACTCGACTACAAGGTCGCCGGCACCGAGCAGATCGACGTCGGTGGCACGCAACGGAAGGCCACGCGCGTGGTCAGTACCGATGGCGACAAGCAGACGATCGCGTGGGTGGTCGAGGGCATGCCGGTCCCGGCCCGCATCCTTCAGCGCGAAGATGGCAGGGACGCGATGGACCTGCGGGTGCGCTCGGTCCACTGACCTTGTTGCTGCGCGGTCGCCCATGAAGAAGGCCCCTTTCGGGGCCTTTCCTTCGTCCGGCGGGTTATCGCCTTCCCAACCGGTGATCACGCTGATCGTTGATCACGCGGACCGTGTCAGCCAGTGCGCTCGATCACCGCGCCCAGCGCCGAAAGCTTGCGCTCGATGTTTTCATAACCGCGGTCGAGGTGGTAGATCCGGTCGATCGTGGTTTCCCCGCCGGCCACCAGGCCGGCCAGGATCAGCGACGCCGATGCCCTCAGGTCGGTCGCCATCACCGGCGCGCCGCTGAGCTTCTCCACCCCGCGCACCACCGCGGTATGGCCATCGACATGGATGTCCGCCCCCAGGCGCATCAGTTCGTTGACGTGCATGAAGCGGTTTTCGAAGATGGTTTCGCTGATCACGCCTACGCCATCGGCAATGCAGTTCATCGCCATGAATTGCGCCTGCATGTCGGTCGGAAAGCCCGGATGCGGCGCGGTAGTGAGGTTGACCGCTTTCGGGCGGCGACCGTGCATGTCCAGCAGGATGCGATCGCCCTCGCACTCGACGGTCGCCCCAGCCTCGCGCAGCTTGTCGAGCACCGCGTCCATCGTGTCCGGCCGCGCATGCACTGCGGTGACGCGGCCGCCGGTCATCGCCGCGGCGACCAGGAAGGTTCCCGTCTCGATCCGGTCCGGCACCACTGCATGGGTGCCGCCGTGCAGGCGCTCGACCCCTTCGATCACGATGTGCCCGGTGCCGGCGCCTTCGATCCGGGCGCCGAGCGCCTTGAGGCATTCGGCCAGGTCGACGATCTCCGGCTCCATGGCGGCGTTCTCCAGCACGGTGGTGCCCTCGGCCAGCGTCGCGGCCATCAGCACGTTCTCGGTCGCGCCGACGCTGACGATCTCGAACACGTGGCGCGCACCCTTCAGCCGTTGCGCATGCGCCTTGATGAAGCCGTTCTCCACGGTGATGTGCGCCCCCAGCGCCTGCAGTCCGCGGATGTGCAGGTCGACCGGACGCGAGCCGATCGCGCAGCCACCCGGCAGCGAGACTTCGGCCACGCCGTACCGGGCCAGCAGCGGTCCGAGCACCAGCACCGAGGCACGCATGGTGCGCACGAGCTCGTAGGGCGCGACCTGGCTGTGCACCGTGCGCGGGTCGACGGTGATGTTGTAGTCGTCATCGACGTCGATGCCGGCGCCGATTTCCGCCAGCAGCTTGACCGTGGTGACCACGTCGTGCAGGTGCGGCACGTTGGTGATCGTGACGGGCGCATCGGCCAGCAGGGTCGCGCACAGGATCGGGAGCACGGCGTTCTTCGCGCCGGAGATCTGCACTTCACCGTTCAGCGGCGGACCGCCCTTGACGACAATTTTCTGCATGGGGCGGTCTCGGGTGCGACGTGCGTCAGGCGGCGGAGGATTCTTCGGGGGTGAGCGTCTTCAGCGCAAGGGCGTGGATCTCGCCGCCCATGCGCTCGCCCAGGGTGGCGTAGACCAGCCGGTGGCGGGCCAGCGGCAACCGCCCGCGGAATGCTTCGGAGACCACGATGGCCTCGAAGTGCACGCCATCGTCGCCGCGCACGTCCGCGCGGGCGCCGGGCAGGCCTTGCTCGATCAGGTTGCGGATGGTCTCAGGGTTCATGGCTGCCTCACTGGATTGCCTGCTTCGGTACGCCGCCGCGCCTGGCATGGGCACCACGAGGCGGCTGCCATCGTGGCGATGCGGGCATTTGAACGGGGGACCGCTTAGAATCAACGCGTCAGCCTAGCGGAAAGCCCCCTGCTCCGAAATGGCAAGTGCCCACGTCCCCCACGATTCCACCGCCGCGGCCCCGACCGCGGCGCCGTCCCTGGCGCCTTTCGCCGCCAGCGGCCGCCGCGTGTTCGCGATCGAGGCCGAGGGCCTGGCCGCGGTCGCCGCGCGCCTGGACGGCGACTTCAGCGACGCCTGCCGGCTCATGATCGCCGCGTCCGGACGCGTGGTCTGCACCGGCATGGGCAAGTCCGGCCATGTCGCGCGCAAGATCGCCGCTACCCTCGCATCCACCGGCACGCCGGCGTTCTACGTGCATCCCGGCGAGGCCGGGCACGGCGACCTGGGCATGATCACCGATGCGGACGTGGTGCTGGCGCTGTCCAACTCCGGCGAGACCGATGAGCTGCTGATGCTGTTGCCGGTGCTCAAGCGCCAGGGCAACAAGCTGGTGACGATGACCGGCCGTCCCGGCTCGACCCTGGCGCGCGAAGGCGACGTACACCTGGACGTGAGCGTTCCGGCCGAGGCCTGCCCGCTGCACCTGGCCCCGACCAGCAGCACCACCGCGGCGCTGGCGATGGGCGACGCGCTGGCGGTCGCCCTGCTGGAGGCGCGCGGCTTCACCGCCGACGATTTCGCCAGATCGCACCCGGCCGGTGCGCTCGGCCGGCGCCTGCTGCTGCATATCGCCGACATCATGCATCGCGGCGACGAAGTGCCGCGCATCGGCCCGGATGCCAGCATCAGCGAGGCGCTGGTCGAGATGAGCCGCAAGCGGCTGGGCTTCACCGCGATCATCGATGGCGACAACCACCTGCTCGGCCTGTACACGGACGGCGACCTGCGGCGCACACTGGACGACGCCGGCGTCGACCTGCGGGTTACGCGCATCGGCGAGGTGATGACGCGTGCGCCCAGGACCATCGAACCCGGAGCGCTTGCGGTCGAGGCAGCGCAACTGATGGAAGCGCACAAGATCGGCGGCCTGCTGGTGGTCGATGCCGGCCAACACCTGGTCGGCGCCCTCAACATTCATGACCTGTTGCGCGCGCGGGTGGTCTGATCGTGCGCCGCACCGATCACCAGCCCACCTGAGCCGATGACCTACTCCCACTTCAACGACTACCCGGGCGACGTGCGTGAGCGCGCCGCGCGCGTGCGCGTGGCGTGCTTCGATGTCGATGGCACCCTGACCGATGGCCGGTTGATGTTCGACAGCGACGGACGCGAGACCAAGGCCTTCCACGTGCACGACGGCCAGGGCCTGGTGCTGCTGCGCAAGGTCGGGATCGTCCCGGTGTTCGTGACCGCGCGGACCAGCCCGATCGCGGAGCATCGCGCGGCGGAACTGGGCGTGGTGGCGTACACGCGCGTCGCGGACAAGCTGGCCTGCGTGCGCGAAATCGCCGCAGGCGCAGGCGTGGCGATGGACGAAGTCGCCTTCATGGGCGACGACCTGGCCGACCTGCGCGTGATGTCGCAGGCGGGATTTGCGATTGCGCCGGCCAACGCGCACCCCTGGGTGCGCGAGCGTGTGCACTGGCGCACCCATGCCCGCGGCGGCGAGGGCGCCGCGCGCGAACTTTGCGACCTGCTGCTGGCCGCGCAGGGCCATGTGGATTCGTTGATCGCCGAGGTGCTGCAGGTCGCCGGCCTGGGCCTGGGGCAACAGGCATGACATGGCGCGGCATCGTCACCGTGCTGCTGCTCATCGGCGGCGTCATCAGTGCCTGGTCGCTGTGGGTCCAGCGCGGGGAAGACGCCACGATGGTCGCCACCAGCAGCCGTCCCGACTACGTTCTCAATGATTTCGAACTGATCGTGCTTGGCGCCCAGGGCGCCGAGTCGTTCACCCTGCGCGCACCGTTACTGGCCCGCAATCCGGCCACCCGCGCGCTCGACGTGACCACGCCGCTGTTCCTCATTCCGCCGGGCCCGGGGTCCAGTAGCGACGCCTGGGAGGTCCGCGCGCGCACGGGCTGGGTGAGCGCCGAGGGCGACGAGCTGCGGCTGCGGGGCCAGGTCCGTGCGGTCAGCGATGGCAGCACTGGCGTGCCGATCAGCATCGCCACCGAACAGCTGAACGTGTTCCCCGAGGACAACCGGGTCAGTTCCGCCGTGGCGGTCAACATTAATAGGCCGGGTTCTATACTGCGAGGCCATGGCTTGGAGGTGGATCTGGACACCAAGCTCTACACGCTTAAATCCGAGGTTCGCTCGAACTATGCATCCACACGCTAAGCACCCACTGCCGGCCGCCCTGGCGTCGCTGCTCGTCGCCGCGGCCATGATCGCCGCTCCCGATGCACTGGCGCGCTCCTCGGACCGCAACAAGCCGATGGACATCGCCGCCGACCGGCAGACCGGCAGCCTCGACGAGAGCACGCCGACCGTGCTTTCGGGCAACGTGAGCATCACCCAGGGCACGCTCAACGTGAATGCCGCACGCGCGGTGATCAACTCCCGCGGCGGTGCGATTTCGCGCGTGGTGCTGACTGGTGGCCCGGCGCGCCTGAAACAACAACTCGATGACGGCACGCCGATGAGCGCCGCCGCCAGCAGCATCGACTACAACCTGACCACCGAGGTGGTCACTTTCACCGGCAACGTCAGCATCCAGCAGCCGCGCGGCACCCTCAGCGGCGCGCGCGTGGTCTACAACATGCGTACCGGCAACGTCACCAGTGGCAACGATGGCAAGGGCCAGGTCAAGATGCGGATCATGCCGAAGAACAGCCCGCCCGCGGCCGACAACCCACCGGATGGCGGCTGATGCTGGTCGCCAATGGCTTGCGCAAGAGCTATCGCTCGCGTGAAGTGGTCAAGGATTTCGGCCTGACCCTCGATGCCGGCGAAGTGGTGGGCCTGCTCGGCCCCAATGGCGCCGGCAAGACCACCTGCTTCTACATGATCGTCGGACTGGTGCGCGCAGACGCTGGCCAGATCGTGCTCGATGGCAAGGACATCACCGGCGAGCCGATGTACGCGCGCGCCAAGTACGGGGTCGGCTACCTGCCGCAGGAGCCGTCGGTGTTCCGCAAGCTCAGCGTCACCGACAACCTGCGGGTGGTGCTGGAACTGCGCGACGACCTCGACCGCGCCGGCCGCGAGCGCGAGCTGGCCAGCCTCATGGACGAGTTGCAGATCAGCCACGTCGCCGACCAGATGGGCGCCAGCCTCTCGGGTGGCGAGCGCCGCCGCGTCGAAATCGCGCGCGCGCTGGCAGGCAATCCACGACTGATGCTGCTCGACGAACCCTTCGCCGGCGTCGACCCGATTTCGGTCGGCGAGATCCAGCGAATTGTGCGCCACCTCAAGAATCGCGGCATCGGCGTGCTGATCACCGATCACAATGTGCGGGAAACCTTGGGTATCTGCGACCGGGCGTATATCCTCAATGAAGGTGGCGTGCTCGCGCAGGGGGCTCCGGACGCGCTGTTGGCCAATCCCGATGTGCGGCGCGTGTACCTGGGCGAAACTTTCCGCCTGTAGTTTCATGTCTTGTTCCACGGCGCGTCATGGCGCCGGGCATGAAGCAGCGCCGGCCGTCGGCTTACCCCGGTAGCGTTTGCCTTCGATCATGAAGCCCCGTCTCCAAGCCACCCTCGGCCAGCATCTGGTGATGACGCCGCAGCTGCAGCAGGCGATTCGCCTGCTGCAGCTTTCGGCCGCGGAACTGGATGTCGAGCTTGCCAGCGCGGTGGAAAGCAATCCGCTGCTCGATTGGAGCGAACCGTCGCAGGTGACCGCTACCGGCGGCGAAATCGGCCCCGCGCGGGTCGACGGCGACGACCGCAGCGCGGCCCCGGCCGAGGCCGACTGGGGCGGCAGCGATGGCGAACCCTGGTATGAACGCGTCGGCCCCAGCGATCGCGATGACGAAGGTCCGCTGGCCGAACAGGTCGCGGAGACCGAAACCCTGCATGACCACCTGTTGTGGCAACTGCACCTGAGCCCGCTGTCGCCGCGCGACCGCCTGATCGCGGT
>DATHRJ010000260.1:0-10197 GCA_035465455.1 Lysobacter sp. | reverse complement strand
CCGGTTTTGCACTGCACATCGAGCCGGCGCCGGCCGCGGTCGCCGATCCGGATCCGGCAATCGCGGTGGCCGCGCTCAACGCCGCGGTCGAGCGCATTGCCCGCCGCGACCCGGCCCAGTACCAGTGGACCTACAAGCGCTTCTCGCTGCAGCCCTCGGGCCGGGGCCAGGACAATCCGTATTGGCCCGATTGCTACTGATCGGGTCCTGCCCGCGCGCAGCGGCGCGCCCGGCCGTCGCCGATCCGCTGATTTCCGTTTCCCGCGCCACGCACCGAAGGACCGCCGCATGAACCTGCCTGCCGCCGCAATGCCGCCGCTACCGGACCAACCCGGCAATGCCGAGATCGCCTGGCAGCCGTTGCCCGCGCGATCGCGCGCGCTGTTCCTGCTGGGCGCGGTGCCGACCTACGCACTGCCCGGCGCGCTCGCCGGCTACTGGCTGGGCGGCTTCGGCACCGGCTGGACGGTCTCCGCCGGCGGTGCCGCGGTCGGGTTGCTGCTGGGTGCGGCGCTCGGCGCGTGGCTCGGGCTCAAGCAGTACCGCTACACGTTCTGGCGGCTCGATGAGGACGGCCTCGCGGTGCGGCGGGGTCGCCTGTGGCAGCGCGAGACCCGGGTGCCGGCCACGCGCGTGCAGCACCTGGACATCAAGCGCGGCCCGCTGCAGCGCGGGCGCGAACTGTCCACGCTGGTGGTGCACACCGCCGGCACCCGCCACAGCGCGGTCACGCTGCCCAACCTCGATGCCACCGACGCCGAGCGCCTGCGCGCGCGCCTGGCGGTGCAGGGCGACCATGACGACGAGGCCTGAGGTGGCGGAAACTCCCGGACTGCCGGAGGCGCCCGGCGCCGTGGCCGGACCCGCGGAAGCCGGTGCCAGCGATGCCAGTGCGGCCGACGCCGAACACCGGCTGCACCCGATGTCGTGGCTGTTCGTGCTGCTGGCGCAGTTGCGGCAGTTCATCGTGCCGCTGGTGGCATTGCTGGTGCTCGGTCGCCGTGGCGCCGATGGCAATGAGCTGTGGCCGCTGCTCGGCGTCGGCATGCTGGCGCTGGTTTCCCTGTGGCAGTACTTCACCTACCGCTACGGCGTGGTCGGCGACGCGCTGGTGGTGCGCAGCGGGCTGTTCGAGCGCAGCCTGCGGGTGATCCCGTTCGCGCGGATCCACAACGTCGCCCTGCAGCAGTCGCTGCTGCACCGGGTGTTCGGGGTGGCCGAGGTGCGGCTGGAGTCGGCCGGCGGCAACAAGCCCGAAGCCGAGATGCGGGTGCTGCGCCTGAGTGATGCGCTCGCGCTGGAGACGCTGGTGCGCGAGCGCGGGGCGAGCGCCACCGCGGCCCCGCGCGCGGCCGTCGGCACGGGCGCCAGTGTCCTGCTGCAGCTGCCGACGGCGGAGGTGCTGCGACTCGGGCTGGTGTCCAACCGCGGCATGATCGTGGTCGGCGCGGCGTTCGCCGCGGCATCGCAGTTCAGCCCGCGGCTGCTGCCGAACCTGTTCGAGCGCTGGGGCACGACGCTGTTCGGCTGGGCCGGTGAGCGCCAGTTCGGGGTGCCCGAGTACGCGCTGGCGGCATTGAGCCTGTTCGCGGCATTCGTGCTGCTGCTGCGGGTGTTCTCGCTGGCGATCGCGTTGCTGCAGTACCACGGGTTCACCCTCAGCGAGCACGGCCGCCGGCTTACGGTCGAACGCGGCCTCGCCGCGCGCTGGCGCACCAGCGCGTCGCGCCGTCGCATCCAGGCATGGACGCTGCGCGAGGGCCTGCTGCACCGCTGGCTGCGGCGCCGCAGCCTGGAGGTCGATACCGCGGTGGCCGAACAGCAGAACCAGCCGCGCGCGCTGCGCGAACTGGCGCCGATCGCCACCCCGGCCGAATGCGATGCGTTGATCGAGCACCTGCTGCCGAAGGGGCAGTGGTCGCGCTTGCCGTGGCAATCGCTGCCGCTGCGCCATTGGTGGCGGCTGTTCCTGCCGTCAGTCCCGTGGGTGCTGCTGGCGGGTGCGGCGCTGGCCTGGCGTTTCGGCGGCTGGGGCGCGCTGGCGCTGTTGTGGTTGCCGTGGTCGGCATTGGCGGCCTATCGGCGCATGCGTCGCGCCGGCTACGCGCTGGGCCCGGAACTGGTCGCGGTGCGCGGCGGCTGGATCAACCGCCACTGGCGCTTCGCCGAGCTGGACAAACTGCAGGCGCTGCAGCTGACCCGCGGCCCGCTCGACCGCCGCTGCGGCACCGCGACCCTGTGGCTGGACACCGCCGGCGCCGGCGCGATGGCGCCACCGCTGCGGATCCGCTTCCTGGCAGAAACGCAGGCGCAGGCGTTGTACGCGACCCTGTCGCGCGAGTTGGCGCGCCGCCGGCTGCGCTGGTGATCGACAATCCATCCCATGCGCGTAGCGTCATCGCCGATGCGCAGCGCCCAACCACGCCGGAACGACCGATGGATCATCCGCTGCCACTGACTGCCGTCGTCATCACCAGGAACGAAGCCGATCGCATTGCGCGTTGCCTGGATTCGCTGGCGCCGCTATGCAACGAGATCATCGTGCTGGACTCGGGCTCGCAGGACGCAACCGTCGAGATCGCTCGCCGTTGCGGCGCCCGCGTGTGTCATCAGGAATGGCTCGGTTTCGCCGAGCAGAAAAACGCGGCGATCAAGCTGGCATCGCAACCGTGGGTGCTGCTGCTGGACGCCGACGAATGGCTCGGCGAAGGTGCCGAAGCGTCGCTGCGCGGCTTGTTCGACGATGGCGCGGTCGAAGCGGCCGATGTCTGGAGACTGCAGCGCCGCACCCACTTCCTTGGGACGGCGCTCAACCACGGCGGGTGGGGTAACGAGTCGGTTGAACGGCTGTTTCGCGCGGATCTGCGCTATCTCCCCGCCCAGGTGCACGAAAGCCTGGATCTGCGCGGGCGCAGGGTCGACCGCGTGCCGGCACGCATCGAACACGATACCGCGCGCAACCTGGAGGAGTATCGGTCCAAGCTGGAAAAATACGCCACGCTCTGGGCATCCCAGCGCATGGCGTCCGGACGTCGCTGCGGGCCGGTTGCCGCCTACACGCACGCGCTGGCGTACTGGGTAAAGAACTACCTGCTGCGCGGAGGATTCCTTGACGGCAAGGGCGCGCGCATCTACCACGGGCTCCACACAAGGTACGTACGCGACAAGTACCGACAGCTCCATGAGCGCAGTACCGCTGCGAGGCAATGATCAGGTCGCGCTCAACGCAACTGCACTGCATCCCGTCACCATTCCACGCCAAACGACATTCCAACTCGACTCGATGAATCCTCCTCCCCTGATCGTTCGCTGTGGCGCCCTGGGCGACATGGTGCTTCTGACGCCCCTGATCCACGCCTTGGCCCAGCGTTACGGCCAGCCCGTCGACCTGTTGACATCGGGCCCGTGGAGCCGGCCGCTGCTGGCGCACGATCCTGCGGTCGGTCACCTGCAACTGCTGACGAGCCGCAAGACCCCGTACTGGCTGTGCCCGAGCCAATGGCGCGCCGTGCATTGGCTGAAAAGTCGCGGGCGCGGACCGGTCTACCTGTGCGACAGAGGCACCGAGATACGCGCACTGTTGCAGCGCGCTGGGGTGATGCAGGAGGACATCGTCGATTATTTCGACCTGCCCGAACCGCTGCAGGCCGGCTCCGAGCAATGGCCCGATCAGTGGCTGGCTTTCGCGAAGCTCGACCCCGTCTCGGCCCCACCCGGCAGGCCTGCGGACCCGTCATCCCAACTCAGGGTGCCGCGACTCACCATCGACGACCGCTCGCGCGAGGAGCTCTCCGGGTTCCTGTCGGCAAGGGGCATGGACGGTCCGCTGGTGTTGCTGCAGCCTGGCAACAAGCGCACGCACAAGCGCGGACGAACCGCCACCAGGCAGCACAACAAGTTCTGGCCTGCTGAAAACTGGGCGGCCGTGGCCGCGGGCATCCTGGCGGACCTTCCGGACGCCACGGTGGTGCTGTGCGGATCCGCCCCGGAGTTTGGACTGCTCGAGGACATCCGTGCCTGCGCACGCGATCCACGCGTGCGAAATCTTGCGCGCGAACTGCCGATTCCGCGCCTGCTGGCGATGACCGAGCGCGCCCACAGTTTCGTGTCGGTGGATTCGGGGCCGGCGCATGTCGCCGCGGCGCTCGGCTGCCCCCTCGTCGTGCTGTTCGGTGCTGCGCCAATCCCGATGTGGAAGCCGATCGGCTCCGCGCCGGTGGTGGTTCTGGGCGGCGCCAAAGGCCCGGCCAGTCGCGTCGAGGACATCCAGGTGGCCGAGGTCCTCGCGGCGTGGCGGAGCCTCCTTCCCGTTGGTCAGGCGCCCGGTTGACCGCCGCCACGCGCTGCGCTGCTCATGGCCGGCGCCAGACGCCGAGGTAAACCTCGCCGCGCAACGCGCGCGGCGTCGCGGAGATCAGCGACAGGCCGTGCGCGATCAGGCGGCGACCGAGCTTGCGCAGGCTGAGCATCTGCCGATACGGGTTGCTGACGCTGCCCTCCATCAGCAGGGCATAGTCCTGCTCCGCAAAGCACCGACGCAGCACCGAGGGCGCAAGCGGCATGATGTGGCCCTGCTCGCGGTAGTCGACATCCGAGAACCACTGGAAGTCTCCCTGGCGCACGAACAACGCCTGCGAGACCGGGTTGGCCAGGTTCGGCGTCGACAACACGAGCACTCCGCCCGGCTTGAGCAGGCGGCTGCACTCGCGCAGGAAATGGCGCGGGTTCTCCAGGTGCTCGATCAGTTCGAGCGCCACGATCGCGTCCCAGCCGCCCTCGATCACGGCGGAGAACCCCGCGTTGAGGTCGGCGACGTGGAACGGGATCGTAGCGGCGGGGGTGAAGTTGCCCGCGAACAAGTCGCAGGCCGCGACCTGGTACCCGGCATCCGCCAGGCGCTGGCTCATCGCTCCGCCACCGGCACCCAGCTCCAGCACCCGGGCGCCGGCCGGCGCCCACGCGCCCAGCTGTTGCAGCGCGTATTCATGCACGCCCGGCGCGGCAAAGATCGGGATGTCCCGGTAGTGCTGCAGGCTGCGGCCGTCGAAACGGGTCTCGAAAGAGCGTGCGCGCGATCGCGCGACATCCGGGGATTGCTGATCCGACGACATGAGGGCTCCTGATTCTCCGTGCATGGTAACGATCCGCTATCGTTCCGGCCTGGAGCGGTAGCGCGCGACGGGAGCCGCACGGTGAAGGCGAGCCTGATCATCACCACCTACAACTGGAACGAGGCGCTGTCGCTGGTGCTGGCCAGCGTCGCCCGGCAGACCCGTTTGCCCGACGAGGTGATCATTGCCGACGACGGCTCGCGCGACTCGACCCGCGAGCTCCTGCAATGCATCGCGCGCGATTTTCCGGTGCCACTGCGCCACAGCTGGCAACCGGACGAGGGATTCCGGGCGGCGCGTTCGCGCAACCGGGCGATCGCCGCCGCGCGAGGCGACTACATCGTCATGCTCGATGGCGACATGGTGCTGCATCCGCACTTCATCGCCGACCATCTTGCCCATGCGACGCCCGGCGGCTACGTGCAGGGTTCGCGCGTGCTGACCTCACCGGATTTTCGCCAGCGCATGCTCGCGGATCCATCGATGCGGCCCGGATTGTTTACCCCGGGCATCGCGCGCCGTCGCCACACGTTGCGCTGGCCGCGACTGGCGCGCTGGTACCTGAAGCTGGCGCAGCGTCGCCATACCGAACCGCACGCGATCAAGACCTGCAACCAGGGCTGGTGGCGCGCCGACCTGCTGCGCCTGAACGGCTTCGACGAGCGCATGGTCGGCTGGGGCCGCGAGGACGAGGAGCTGGCGTGGCGCGCCCATCACGCCGGGCTGGCCTGTCGCCAGCTGCGCTTCTGCGCGCTGGCTTTCCACCTGCACCACACCGAGCGCCACCAGGACGGGACCAGCACGAACGACGGCTATCTCGCGGAAACACGGTCGGCGCGCAGCGTACGTTGCGCATTGGGGATCGACCAGCACATCGCCGACCTCAAAATGCACCCGTTGGCCGACCTGCGCGACGCCGCCGGCGCAGGTGACCTGCCCGGGCGCCATCCAGCAGTCACGGCATTCCGCAATCCTCGTGGTTGATGTGCGGAAAAGGGCGACGCAGTCGTCAAGCGGGCGGCCCGGTACCGGGGCCGAGGTCGCAGATCGTTGCGTCGGCGCCTCGTCGTGCGTGCCCGATACCGGGCGCGCCGCGGCGCTCAGCCGCCCAGGTCAGCGCCTGCGCAGTCGCGCGTAGAAGAAACCGTCACCGCCATCCTCGCCGGGCAGGCGCTGGTATCCGGCCGGCTGGCCGCCCACCGAGACGGGACGACCGAAGCCTTCGCCGAGCGGCTCGAATACCGCATCGGGGGTGCGCGCGAGGAACGCGGCGACCTGCGCATCGTTCTCGACCCTGAGGATCGAGCAGGTCGCATACAGCAGCACGCCGCCTGGTTTCAGCGTCTGCCACAGCACGTCGAGCAAGCGGGACTGCAGCGCGGTCAGCGCGTCCAGGTCCGACTCGCGCCGATGCAGCAGCACGTCGGGCTGGCGGCGCACGATGCCGGTCGCCGAACACGGCGCGTCCAGCAGCACCGCGTCGAACGGCACCCCGTCCCACCACGTCGCCGGCGCGGTGGCGTCGGCCGTCAGCAGGCGCCCGCGGCCTGCCAGGCCCAGCCGCGCCAGGCCGGTGCGCATCCGCCGCAGCCGCGCCGGGTCGATCTCCACGGCCACCAGCTGCAACTGCGGATCGCGCTCGAGCAGGTGCGCGGCCTTGCCGCCGGGTGCGGCGCAGGCGTCAAGCACGCGCGCGCCCGCCGGCGGCGCGAGCGCATCGGCCACGCGCTGCGCCGATGCGTCCTGCACCGACACCGCGCCGAGTTCGAAGTCCGGCAGCATCGCCACCGGCACCGGCGCATCCAGCCGCAGCGCATCGGGCAGGGTGGGGTCGACCGCGGCCGTGAGGCCGGCTGCCAACAGCCGCGCCGCGTACTCGTCGCGGCTGCCGCGCGCGGGATTGACCCGCAGCCACAGCGGCGCGGCGACCGCGCTGGCGTCCAGGATCGCCGGGGTCGCCTCGCCCCAATCGTGCTGCAGTTGCGCGCGCAGCCAGAGCGGCCAGTGCGCATGCGGATCACCCGATGGCAGGCCCTCGCGCTGGGCGCGGCGCAGCAGCGCGTTGACCAGCCCGGCCTGGTGCTCGTGGCCGAGCATGCGCGCGGCCTCGACCGTCGCGGCGACCGCGGCATGCGCCGGCAGCCCGAGCGGATCGAGCTGGGCGAACCCGGCCAGCAGCAGCGCGCGCACCTTGGCGTCGCGCTTGGGCAGCGGCCGCGCCAGCCAGGCGTCCAGTGCCGCCTCGAAGCGCTGCGGCTGGCGCAGCACCGCGAAGCAGATCGCCTCCACCAGCGCGCGGTCGCGCGGATCCGGCAGCGGCGGCAGCGATGCGGCGAGTTCGCCCTTGAGCGAGCGCCCGCGGTACAGCACCGCATCGATCACGCTCGCGGCGATCGCGCGCGGCGCGGCGCCGCTGCTCATGCGGTTCTCAGGTCGGCGCGTGCGTTGAGGTAATCGGCCGCGGTGATCGCCTTGCCGCCGTCGCGCTGCAGCACGCGGATGCGCAACGCGCCTTCGCCGCAGGCGATGTCGAGGCCATCGCGGCTTGCCGCCAGCAGCGTGCCCGGTGCGGCATCGTGGGCCAGTGGCAACGCCACCGCACCATGGATGCGCAGGCGCTCGCCGGCGATGGTCGCTTCGGCCATCGGCCACGGATTGAACGCGCGCACGCGCCTCGCCAGTTCCCCGGCGGGGCGGCTCCAGTCCAGGCGCGCCTCGGCCTTGTCGAGCTTGCGCGCGTAGGTGACGCCGGCTTCGGGCTGCGGTTGCGGCACCGGGCGGACGCCGACGCGCAGCAGGCCGAGGCCATCGGCGAGCACCTGCGCGCCCAATAGCGCGAGGCGGTCGTGGAGTTGGCCGCCGGTGTCGCTGCCGATCTCGATCCGCTGCGACAGCAGCACCGGACCGGTGTCCAGGCCCTTGTGCATCTGCATCAGGCACACCCCGGTCTCGCGGTCGCCGGCCTCGATCGCGCGCTGGATCGGCGCGGCGCCGCGCCAGCGCGGCAGCAGCGAGGCGTGCACGTTCCAGCAGCCGTGGGTGGGAATGTCGAGTACCGACTGCGGCAGGATCAGCCCGTAGGCCACCACGATCATGAGATCCGGCTTGAGCGCGCGCAGCGCGGCGCGGGTCGCGGCGGCCTTGAAGTTTTCCGGCTGCAGCACCGGGATGCCGCGCAGCAGCGCCTCGCGCTTGACCGGCGACGGCGCCAGGCCGCGGCCGCGGCCGGCGGGGCGGTCGGGCTGGGTGTATACGGCCACGACCTCGTTGTGCCTGGCGGCCGCGCGCAGGCTCGGCACCGCGAACTCCGGGGTGCCGGCAAACACGATGCGCAGGCTCATCGCGGTGTCGCCGCGGGCAACGAACGCGGCGGCGCGATCACGCCGCGTCGAGCCGGCGCTGCTTGGCCAGCTTCTTGCGCACCATCTCGCGCTTGAGCGGCGAGAGGTAATCCACGAACAACTTACCCAGCAGGTGGTCCATCTCGTGCTGCACGCACACCGCGAGCAGGCCGCCGGTGTGCAGCTCGAACGGCTGGCCGTCGCGGCCGATCGCACTGACCGTGATCTCGTTGGCGCGGGCGACGTCGGCGAAGATGCCCGGCACCGACAGGCAGCCTTCCTGGTAGACCTGTTCGCCGGCCTTGAGGCTGATTTCCGGGTTGATGAACACCATCGGCGCGTCGTGCGCTTCGGACACGTCGATCACCATGAAGCGCTGGTGCACGTCGACCTGGCTGGCGGCCAGGCCGATCCCGGGCGCGGCGTACATCGTCTCGAACATGTCGTCCAGCAGGCGCTGGAATTCGGGGTCGAGGACGCGCGCAGGATCGACCGGCGCCGCGATCGTGCGCAGCCGTGGATCGGGAAACTCGAGGATCGGTAACAGGGCCATGGCGTACAAAATGGGGGCGTGGGTCACAACCACAAGCAAGACCGCAATTGTAACGCCGTTCCCGCGCCCCATTCCTTGCAATCGCGCGCGCCTTCTGGGCTATAGTGCCGACGCCCTGGCTGAACCTGCGCCAGGCCGAAACCTGCAAGGGGAATCAGGGACATGGCCGCCATGCTTAAACCGTTTCGTGCGGTAGTGATCGCCGCTTTCTTGACCGTCGCCACGTATGCGATGGCCGCGGAGATCCGCCGGGACCACCCCGACACCTATGTGGTGAAACGTGGTGACACATTGTGGGATATCGCCGGACGCTTCCTGGAGCGGCCGTGGCTGTGGCCGGAAATCTGGCAAGCCAATCCGCAGATCGCCAATCCGCATCTGATCTATCCCGGTGACGTGATCTCGCTGGCCTACCTCGACCGCATCGCGATCGAGCCCGGCATCCGCGGCGAGGCCCCGGTCAGCGGTATTCCGCTGTCGCAGGTGGAGCCGTTCCTGAAGAACCTGCGCGTGGTCGACGGCTTCGAGCACCTGCCCTACGTGGTCGGACTGGAAGAAGACCGCCTGCGCAGCGCCGACGGCCAGGTCGCCTACATCAAGGGGCTTCCGGGCGCGCAGGCCGGCCAGCGCTATGCCGTGGTGCGTCCGACGGTGCGTTTCACCCGTCTCGACCGCACCCAGTGCTGCGACATCATGCACGCCGACGATCTCGACTTCCGCGGCCGGCGCACGGTCGATTTCGACAACTACTGGACCAACGTGGTCGTGCCCGACAAGGGCCACGAACTGCTCGGCTTCGAGTTGATGCAGCAGGCGACGGGCACCATCAGCCGCGGCGAAGTCGGCGGCATCGCCGCCAGCACCCTGGTGCTGGATGACAGCGGGCGCGAGGTCCGCGTCGGCGATCGCCTGATCCCGGTCGAGGCCCAGCCGTATGACCTGCAGTTCTTCCCGCATCCGCCGCGCCAGCAGTTCGAATACCAGCGCGCGCAGGTGATCGCGGTGGCCGACCTGCTCAGCACCGGCGGCCCGCGCGACGTGGTCGCGTTGTCGGTGGGTGCCCGCGACGGCATCGACAACGGCACCGTGTTCTCGACCTGGCGGGTCGGCAGTGACGTCGCTGACCGCGTCGCGGTCGGCAAGGACCGCATCGAGGACACCGTGGGCCGCGACGACCGCGTGCGCCTGCCGG
>DATHRJ010000259.1:0-1545 GCA_035465455.1 Lysobacter sp. | reverse complement strand
ACGCAGGCGTGGAAGATCGGTGAGGTCATCACGGCAGGCTCCGGGACGGATTAACCCAAAACTACCTCCGCCTCGTCGCCGCGGGTGTGAAGGCACTGCCGCCTGCGGGGGCGCACGTGGCGGCAACCGAAGCCACGTTCCGCACCGGCATTTGGGCATCTGCGACGACAAGGCGGCGGGATCCGATCCAGCGGCTGCGCGCGCGAGTCCCACGACCGACGTTTTGTCGCAGCAAGGGCCTTCGGCTGGGATCGCGCCCGTCGGCGCCTCATTCCGGCCGCGTTGCAGCACGATCCATGCCATCACTAACCGGCCATTCACCGATGCCGGTTAATGTGGCCGTATCACCTTGACTGGACCACCGCCCATGCGCAGAACCACCGCAACCGTAGTGCTTGTCCTGGCCGCGCTGCTGATTGCCGGCTGCTCGACGCTGAACGCCGTTGGCGCGATGCTGGGCAGCCAGGTGACATTCACCCAGCCGCAGTTGCAGCAGTCGCTCAACCGGAACTTCCCCAAGCGCTACGAGAAGCTTGGTGGACTGGTGACCCTGAACCTGATGAACCCAAGGCTGTCGATCCCGCACGGCGACAACCGCCTGCGGCTGGAGTTCGACATCGGCTTCAGCGGGCTGGGGAGCCAGGAGGCCACTCCGAGCGGTCGCTTCGCCCTCACCAGCGCCCTGCGCTTCGACCCGAACACGCGCGGACTGCACCTGCAGAACCCGTCGATCGAGCACGTCGACGTGCCGGCGCTGGGGGGCGTGATGAATACCACTTCGCGCCAGCTGTTGAACTCGTGGCTCGAGGATTACTCGCGCGAGGAGCCGGTGTACCGCTTCGACAACAGCCTGCTCGACCGCCTCAGCGGCCGCCGGATCAGTTCGACCCAGATCGAGCGCGGCCTGGTCGTGGTGAACCTGGGCAACTGATCCATGCGCAGGCGCCCTTCCATCGTGCTGGTGGCGATCGTGGGCGGCGCGCTCCTGGGTGGTGCCTGCAGCCCGCAGGACGCGGACCTGGCCGAACGGCGCCCCGGCGCTACTGAAACGGCGGCATTGCCCGTGCCCGACGCCGGGCGCGGCGGCGTGACCGGCATGCCCGGCCAGCCCGGCCCGGGCGCGATCGGCACCCCCGAACCGGCCCCGGGCCCGGAAATCGACGATCTGCTGGACAGCGCCGCCGGCCTCCCCGGAACACCGGATGACGCCACCTCCCGCGACCTGCACGGCGAGGATCCATCCATGGCGGTTCACGAGCTGCCGCAGGCACCGGCAGAACCGGGCGCGGAGGAAGCCGTGGCAACGGTGCGCGCGTACTACGACGCGCTCGACAGCGGCAGTTACGCGCGGGCCTACCGTTTCTGGTCCGACGGTGGTGCGGCGACCGGACAATCGCCGCAACAGTTCGCCGACAGTTTCGCCGGCACGGCCGCGCAGTCGGTGGAGTTCCTGACGCCGGGCCGCATCGATGCCGCTGCCGGGTCGCGCTACATCGAGGTGCCGGTCATGATCGAGGCAATCGGCCGCGATGGCGGCGTGCGACG
>DATHRJ010000258.1:0-5319 GCA_035465455.1 Lysobacter sp. | reverse complement strand
GGGCAAGCGCAGCACACCCGGGATCGAGGCTCAGTTCATGCGCGTGGCACTACGACTGCAGCAGATGTGGGTCCCGGTGCGCTGCGCTTACCCGGGCTACCGTCGCCGCCTGCCGGTGTTGGCCGCGCTACTGCAGCAGCGAACGCAGCATCCAGGCGTACTTCTCGTGGGTCTGCAGGCGCTGGGTCAGCAGGTCCACGGTCGGATCGTCGCCGGCATCGTCGGCAACCTTGAGCACCTTGCGCGCGGTGCGCGCGACTGCCTCGTTGCCGACCGTGAGCTGGCGCACCATCTCGCGCCAGTCCGGGGCCTCGGCAAGCCCGGGTTCCTCGGGCAGCGAACTCAGGCGGATGAACTCCGCGTACGAGCCCGGAGCGTTGAATCCCAGGGCGCGGGTGCGCTCGGCGATGTCGTCCAGCGCGGCCCACTGCTCGGTGTACTGCTGCTCGAACATGTTGTGCAGGGCGTTGAACATCGGCCCAGTCACGTTCCAGTGGAAATTGTGCGTCTTCAGGTACAGCGTGAAGCTGTCGGCGAGGAAGCTGGACAGGCCTTGGGCGATCTTCTTGCGATCGCCCTGGCTGATCCCGATATCGATGGCCGGGGCGTTGGATGCCGAGCCGGGTGACGCGGCGGGCGTGCGCGACTCGCCGCCGGACTTCCTGGCGCCAGTGGACTTGGCGGGTTTGGACGAGGACTTGGCCATGTGCTGCTCCTTTTGCGGAAGGCTGCGACGACAATAGGACCTCACGGTCGCCACGGGAAATCGTTTGATCCTCATGGATCGATCAACCACTTCAATCGATGAAAGTTAACCAAACCCCTGCGAACGCTGCGTTACGCCAGGCCCGGAGCGCGATCGATAGCGCCCTGAGCCGCGACCGCGGCCGCCTGCACGGCCTGTGGTCGCGCTGGAGCGCCCAGCCCGCGGACGAGCGCGCGCAGGCGACGTTCGCGCAGGCGCTGGCGACGTCGACAGCACGCCGCGAAGCCCGCGCCGCGTCGCTGCCGCAGGCCCCGGTGGATCCGTCGCTGCCGATCGCGGGCGAGGCCGAGCGCATCGTCGCGCTGATCCGCGAGCACCCGGTGGTGGTGATCGCCGGTGAGACCGGCTCGGGCAAGACCACCCAGATCCCGAAGCTCTGCCTGGCCGCGGGGCGCGGCGCCGCCGGGATGATCGGCTGCACCCAGCCGCGCCGGATCGCCGCGCGCGCGGTCGCCCGCCGGGTTGCCGAGGAGCTTTCGACGCCGCTGGGCGCCCTGGTCGGCTACCAGGTGCGTTTCACCGACAACGTGAGCGACAACACCGCGATCAAGTTCATGACCGACGGCATCCTGCTGGCCGAGATCCAGTCCGACCGCTGGCTGTCGGCCTACGACACGATCCTGATCGACGAGGCGCATGAGCGCAGCCTCAACATCGACTTCCTGCTGGGCTACCTCAAGCAGCTGCTGAAGAAGCGCCGCGACCTCAAGGTGATCGTGACCTCGGCGACGATCGACACCGCGCGTTTCGCTGCGCATTTCGACGATGCGCCGGTGGTGAATGTCGAAGGGCGCGGGTTCCCGGTCGAGGTGCGCTATCGGCCGCTGGAGGAGGGCGCGGCCGGCTCCGTGTCGGCTGGAGGAAATGCCGCTGCCGGGCGGTCACGGCGCGACAGCGACTCCGGCTCCATGGCTGCGCTGTCGATCACCGACGGGATTGTCGCCGCCTGCGACGAGATAACCCGAGAGGACCCCCGCGGCGACGTGCTGGTGTTCCTGTCGGGCGAGCGCGAGATCCGCGATGCGCACCAGGCGCTGGAGCGGCGCAAGTACCGCGATACCGAGGTCTTGCCGTTGTACGCGCGGCTGTCGGTCCGCGACCAGGACCGCGTGTTCAACCCGGGGGTCCAGCGCCGCATCGTGCTGGCGACCAACGTGGCCGAAACGTCGCTCACGGTGCCGCGGATCCGCTACGTGGTCGATCCGGGACTCGCGCGGGTCAAGCGCTACAGCCCGCGCGGCAAGCTCGACCGGCTGCACATCGAACCGATCAGCCAGGCCAGCGCCGACCAGCGCAAGGGCCGCTGCGGACGCGTTTCCGAGGGCACCTGCTACCGCCTGTACGCGGAGGCCGACTTCGCCTCGCGGCCGTTCTACACCGATCCGGAGATCCGCCGTGCCGCACTGGCCGGGGTGATCCTGCGGATGCTGGCGCTCGGGTTGGGGCGGATCGAGGACTTTCCGTTCCTGGAGGCGCCCGACGCGCGCGCGGTCGCCGATGGCTGGCAGCAACTGGGGGAGCTCGGGGCGGTCGGCGTGGCCGCGCCCGTGGGGGTTCCCGCAGCCGAACCCCCACCGTCGGATCGGCTTCCGGCGAAAGCCGGCCGTGGCCGATCGCAGCCGCGCGACGAGCACGCGCTGACCGCTACCGGCAAGCTCATGGCGCGGATGCCGGTCGATGTGAAGCTCGCGCGGATGCTGGTGGCGGCCAACGCGCACGGCTGCCTGCGCGAGATGCTCGCGATCGCCGCATTCCTCGGCATCCAGGACCCGCGCGAGCGCCCCAGCGACCAGCGCGCGGCCGCCGACAACGCGCACGCGCTGTTCGCCGATCCCCGGTCCGAGTTCGTCGGCATCCTCAAGCTGTGGGATGCCTACCAGGTCGCGCACGAGGACCTCACCCAGTCGAAGCTGCGCGGCTGGTGCGAGAAGCACTTCCTCGGCTTCCTGCGCATGCGCGAGTGGCGCGAGCTGCATCGGCAGTTGAAATTGATGGCCGATGAACTGGGCTGGCAGCAGAACGCGATCACCGGCGAACTGGACAGCGGCGCGTACGCCACGCTGCACCGCGCGCTGATCGCGGGACTGCCGACCCAGCTCGGCCACCGCACCGACAAGGGCGTCTACGAGGGCCCGCGCGGGCGCAGGTTCACGCTGTTCCCCGGCTCGCCGCTGGCGAAGAAACCGCCACCGTGGGTGCTGGCGGCGACCGTACTCGACACCGAGCGCGTGTGGTCGATGACCAACGCCGCGATCGAACCGGATTGGGCGATCCGCGAACTGCCGCACCTGCTCGCGCGCCGTCACCACGACCCGCACTGGGCGCGCTCGCAGGGTCGCGTGGTCGGCAGCGAGCAGATCAGCCTGTTCGGGCTGGTGCTCGCGCCGAAGCGGCCGGTGCACTACGGCGCGCTGTACCCGCAGGAAAGCCGCGAGATCTTCGCGCGCGACGCGCTGGTGACCGGCGAGATCAACACCCGCAGCGGGTTCGTGGCGCGCAACCTGGCAACGCTGGCCCAGGCGCGCGAGGAGGAAGCCAAGCAGCGCCGCGTCGGACTGGTGGTCGACGAGGAATGGATGGCGCGCTGGTACCTGGACCGGCTGCCGCCGCAGGTGCACAACGCACAGGCGCTGGACGCCTGGTACGGCAAGTTGCCCGCGGCGGACAAGGCGAAGCTGGAGTGGTCGCTCGACGACCTGCTGGTCGGCGACGAGACCGATGCGGCGCGGTTCCCGCCGGTGATCGCGCTCGGCGACGCGCGGCTGCCGGTCAGCTACCGGTTCGATCCGGGCGCGATCGACGACGGCATGACCGTCACCGTGCCGCTGCACCTGCTCAATGCGCTCGACCCGGTGCGCTTGTCGTGGCTGGCGCCGGGTTTCATCGCCGACAAGGCCACCGCGCTGATCAGGTCGCTGCCGAAGACCCAGCGGCGCAACTTCGTGCCGGCACCGGATTTCGCCCGCGCGTTCTTCGAGGCGCACCCGGGTCCCGAAGCGGATGCGCTGACCGGCGTGCTCGCGCGCTTCCTGCGCGGCGTCACCGGTGCCGAGGTCGCGCCCACCGATTTCGACGAGTCCGCCCTGGAGCCGCACCTGCTCGCGAACCTGCGCCTGCTCGACATCGGCGACGGGTGTCGCCCGGGCGACGTGCTGGCCGAATCGCGCGATCTGGACGAGCTTCGCGCGCGCTTTGGCGAGCGCGCCGCGCGCGCGTTCGCGCGCAAGGCCGCCGACGGCCTCGCCCGGCAGGGCCTGACGACATTTCCCGAGCAGCCGATCCCGCTCAGCGTCCCCGGGGCAGCCGGCGTGCCGGCGTTCCCGGCGTTGCACGATGACGGCGATACGGTGTCCCTGCGCGTGCATGCCGAGCGCGAGACCGCGCTGCGCGAGCACCCGCGCGGCGTGCGCCGGCTGCTGTGGCTGGCGCTGGCCGACAAGCGCAAGCAGGCGCGCAAGCAGTTGCCGGTAGCGCCCAAGACCGGGCTGCTGTACGCGGCAATCGAGTCGGCGGCGCCGCGCAACGACGGTGGAGAAAACATCCCGATCGGCGACCGCCTGCGCGCGGATTTGATCGACGGCGCGTTCGAGGCGCTGGTGCGCGATGGCCTGGAGGAAATTCGCGACCAGCCC
This sequence comes from Lysobacter sp., assembly GCA_035465455.1. Taxonomy (GTDB): domain Bacteria; phylum Pseudomonadota; class Gammaproteobacteria; order Xanthomonadales; family Xanthomonadaceae; genus Lysobacter_K. Next base: position 921 of record DATHRJ010000258.1, on the reverse strand, counting down.
GCGTTCGCGGCACGGCTGGAGGCGGTGTCGGGGCAGTTGTTCGTCGAGGCGACCGGGCGCCTGCGCCAGGCCGAGACGATCCTGGTCGCGATCGCCGAAGCGCGCGCGAACCTCGAATCACCGCTGATCGGCTGGGCCAGCGGCAATCTCGACGACATGCGTGCGCAACTGGCGCGGCTGACCCCTCCCGGGTTCCTGCGCGACGTTCCGGCCGGGGTGCTGCGCGAATACCCGCGCTACCTGAAGGCGCTGGCGCTGCGTGGCGAGCGCGCGCTGCGCGACCCGCTGCGTGACCAGGCGCGCATGCTCGAGATCAAGCCGTTCGCCGACGCATTGGCCAGCATCGACCAGGACGCGCTGGAGTCGCCGGACTGGCAGGCGCTGCGCTGGGACCTGGAGGAACTGCGGGTGTCGCTGTTCGCCCAGGAGCTTGGCGCACGCGGGGTGTCGCCGAAGAAGTTCGCCGCACGCCTGGCGCAGTTGCGCCAGGCGTGAACGTGGCTACTTGATCCGCTGCACCTTGGCGCGGGTGTTGTATCCGTCCACCGCCAGGAACCACAGGTTGCCGATCATGCCCGGGCTGATCGTTACTCCCGGCTGGTCCTTGCGCACGCCGGCCAGGGTGGCGTTGTCCATCTGCTGCCAGACCTGGCCGTTCTCCAGGGTATAGCTGCGGCCCTTGGCGAACCCGCGGAACTCGCCACTGATGCGGGTCTTGATCGGTTCCTTGCTGCCGAAATCCAGGAAGCCACGGCTTTCATTTCTCGCGTCCTTCTTGGCGGTTTCGACCGCCTTGCCGGCCTCGGCCTCGATCGTACGGTTCAGCCACTGGTTGAGGTTGGCCAGTTGCTCCGGATCCAGCCGGACCAGCCCTGCGGCCTTGAACTGTTCCGCAGTCATCTGCTGCTCAATGCGGGAGGC
>DATHRJ010000257.1:0-3475 GCA_035465455.1 Lysobacter sp. | reverse complement strand
GGAAAGGAACATGACGACGGTTGCCAACAGGATGACGAGAATCAGGATCTGGTCGACGGACATGGTGAGTGCAGTACCCTCGTGGTTCCGGTCAGCGAAGCGATGCACACCGTCCACAATGCCAGGTGCGTGCGACAGCCCACTGTGTGCCGTTGGCACCGGCGCAGCCTAACCCCGCCGAAGCCACGGCGGTGTGTTCGAGCAGTGGTGGTCGCGATGCCTGCCGGAATCCATCAACCACGCGGAAGGAGCCAAAGATGGCGTCGACAAACCAGGAACTGGATCTGTTCGTACGCGAGGCACTGGTCCAGGGCATCGACAGGCCGGCCATCGAGCGGGCGCTGACTTCCGCAGGATGGCCCTCCGCGCAGACCCGCAGCGTGCTCAACGGCTATGCCGACGTCGAGTTCCCGGTGCCGGTGCCGATGCCCCGGCCCTACCTGTCGGCGCGCGAGGCCTTCCTGTACCTGGTGCTGTTTGCCACGCTGTACCTCGCCGCCTGGAACCTTGGCAGCCTGCTGTTCGAGCTGATCAACCGCGCGTGGCCGGATCCGGCGGTGGCGGAATACGGTCGCCGCGGCGCCGAGTCGATGCGCTGGTCGGCGGCCTCGGTGATCATCGCGTTCCCGGTGTTCGTGTACGTGGCGCGGTTCCTCGGCAGGGAGATGTCCCGCAACCCGGTCAAGCGTCTTTCGGCGGTGCGCCGCTGGCTGACATATCTCACCCTGTTCCTTGCGGCGACCGTGCTGGTCGGCGACATGATCACGCTGGTCTACAAGCTGCTCGGCGGGGAGCTTGCGGTCCGCTTCGTGCTCAAGGTGCTGGTGGCGGCGGTGATCGCCGGATCGATCTTCGGCTACTACCTGTGGGATATCCGCCGCGAGGAGCAGGAGCAGGAGCCGTGAGCGGGGGTGGGCCAGGGCGCTGGCTGCTGGTCGCAGCGGCTGTGATCGTGGTTGCCACGATCGTCGCCGCCGTCGCGACCATGGGCCTGCCCTCCACCCAGCGCGACATCCGCATGGACGAGCGTCGCGTGCGCGACCTGCAGCGGATCGTCACCGCCGTCAACGGCTATGCCGGGAACCACGGATCGCTGCCGCCGGACCTGGCGACACTGGCGGCACAACCCGGACTGCGCCTGGCGATCGCCGACCCGGTCGACGCCTCGCCCTACAGCTACGAACCCATCGATCAGCGGACCTTCCGGTTGTGCGCGATGTTCACCACCGACACCGCGCAGCCGCCGCAAGCCGAAGACGCGGCGGTCCCCGATGACTGGCTGCACGGTGCCGGCCGTCAGTGCTTCCAGCGGAAACTCACCAAGGGCAGGTCCAAACAGGGCTGAATGGCCCGGATGGTGCGGCTCACTCGCCCGCGAACAGCTCTTCCTGGAAGCGGACCTGGTCGCCATCGACGAACCCCGACAGGCCCACGCCGACCAGGCGATAACGGGTTGATTCCGGCAGTCCCACGCGCTGGCGCAGTTCGCAGGCGATCGCGGCGAGCTCCGCCAGCGAACCCGGCGGGACGGGCGCGGTAAGGCTGCGCGTGAGCAGGCGGAAGTCGGATGTCTTGAGCTTCAGCACCACCGTGCGCGCGATCCGGCCTTCCGGCTGGGCGCGTTCGCGCTCGTAGCGCTGCCAGGTGGTTTCCGCCAGCCGATGGATATGCGGCTGCAGTTCCTCCAGCGGCAGGTCGGTGGCAAACGTGTCCTCCGACGATATCTGCACCGTGGGGCGCTCGGGCGTCACCGGATTGTGGTCGATGCCGAGCGACAGCTCGTGCAGGCGCCGGCCCCAGCGGCCGAAACGCTGCTCCAGCGCCGACAGCCCCAGTGCGCGCAGGTCGCCAACCGCGGCGACGCCGAGTTCGGCGAGCTTGGCTTCCATGACCTTGCCGACGCCGGGCAATCGACCGACCGGCAGCGCGGTGAGGAACGCCTCGACCTGATGCGGGCGGATCACGAAGATGCCGTCGGGCTTGCGCCAGTCCGAGGCGATCTTGGCGAGGAACTTGTTGGGCGCCACCCCGGCCGACGCGGTCAGGCCGGTCTCCTCGAAGATCGCCGCGCGGATCGATTGCGCAATCGCCGTCGCCGACGGCAGGCCGGTCCTGTTGGTGGTGACATCCAGGTAGGCCTCATCCAGCGAGAGCGGTTCGATCAGGTCGGTATGCCGGGCGAAGATTTCGCGGATCTTCGCCGACGCCGCCTTGTAGCGGGCGAAGTCCGGCGGCACGAAGACGGCCTGCGGGCACAGGCGTTCGGCCCGCACCGCCGGCATCGCCGAACGCACGCCGAACACGCGTGCCTCGTAGCTGGCCGCGCATACGACCGAGCGCGCCCCGCGCCACGCCACCACCACCGGACGGCCGCGCAGCAAAGGCTCGTCGCGCTGCTCGACCGACGCATAGAACGCGTCCATGTCGACGTGCAGGATCTTGCGCACAGTGGAATCCACGATCGCGGGAGCATTCCGAGGGCGGGTGAGGGGCGCCACGTTAGCAGCGTCCCTGCATCAGCGGATACCGCGGACCAGCGCAATCGCTATTGCCGCTGGTGCGGCGCCACATCCCGCGCCAGCGCCGCCGGCCTTCGGCGGTTCCAGGATGTCAGGCGCGCTGGAAGCGCGGCGTGGACGCGGTCGAATGCAACACCTCGACCGCGCCAGGACGCAACTCATCGGGCACTGCCCCGGCAAGCAGCGAGCGCAGGCTCGGCCGGTCGACCTCCGGGCCGGGAATGACCCCGACCCATGCGTTCTTGCCGGCGTCCTTGGCCGCGTACAGCGCCATGTCGGCCAGGTTCACGCTCTGCTCCCAATCCCCCATCGAGGGCCATCGCGGTGACAGCGGCCACGGCGCCAGGCCGACCGAGCAGGTGATGGACACCGATTGGCCGTTGCCCAGCGCGACCGGCGTTTCGGCGACGTTCCCGCGGATCCGCTCGGCAAGGGATGCGGCATCCTTCAGGTGCGCATCGCGCACGAGCAGCAGGAACTCCTCGCCGCCCCAGCGCACCACCAGGTCGCGCTCGCGGCAGATCAGGCGCAGACGGCGGGCGACCTCCACCAGCACCTCGTCGCCCACCTGGTGCCCATGGGTGTCGTTGATGCGCTTGAAGTCGTCGATGTCGATCATGTACAGCAACATGCAGTTCTCGCTCGTGCCCGGCTGCCGGAGCTCCTGGATGATCTGCGGGCGCTCGCGGTCGAGCCATTCCTGCAGGTCGCGGCGGTTGGACACCTGCGTCAGCGGATCGATGCGGGTCGCCAGTTGCAGCTGCTCGTTGGTGCGCAGCAGCATGTGGTTGGCCTGCTTGAGCGCGACGGTGCGCTCGGCGACGGTCTGGTTGAGGCGGGTGATCTGTGCCTGCTTCTCGATCGCCCGGGTGCGATGGCGCTTCAAGAGCAGACCCAGCATCGTGGCGCCCAACAGGCAATATGCGGCGTAGGCGAGCGGGTGTCGCCACGGTGGT
>DATHRJ010000256.1:0-1645 GCA_035465455.1 Lysobacter sp. | reverse complement strand
GTCCCAGCGCAATCGTCATGCCCAGCAGCGATGCCGACGCGATCGCCGTGAGCCGGCGTGCGCGGCGCTGGGCCTCGCGTTGGGCGAGGGCGTCGTAGCCGACCCCCAGCAGGCCTGCCACGAGCTTGAGGAAGGCGCGCTCGCGGCCGTCGCCGCTCGGCCGGGCATCGGCAGCCAGCGGTTCGCGAAGCACTCCGCCCGCATCGGGCTGCAGCAGCGCTGGCGGAAAACACTGCTGGTCCGGGTCGGTGCTGCCGGGCGCGCCGCCGACCACGAAGCACAGCACGCGATCGCCGCGGCCACTGGCCAGGAAAGCCTCGACCTCGGCGTTGACCCAGTGCGATTTGGCCGCGGTCGGCGAACAGATCAGGATCAGCCATTCCGAGTCCACCAGTGCGCTGCGGATCGTGGTGCCCAGGTCGCCGGCGCTGGGCAGTTCGTCGCGGTCGCGAAACAGCTTGCCCAGGCGCGCCTGGATAGTTCCATGCGCACCGGTGGTGCCGACCAGGCGCGCCGGCACCCGGTAGGTTTCCAGGCGCTTGAGCAGCCAGCTCGCCCAGGCCGCGTCGGCATGGCTGTAACTGAGAAACGCGCGAAATCGCATCAGGGTCCCCACTGCCGGTTGCGGCGGTGCGGGTTGCGTTCCGGCGGGATCCAGTGCCTCACGCACGACCAGCACAACGCCAAACGGTGATGTCTCTCCACCTCTAACGCCGGGCCGTCCCCGGCTTCGGCAAGCCTTCCGATCGCGCCTCGTCCGCTGCCCTGTTCAGCGGAAAGTGTGACTGTAGTCACTATTGCGCCAAACGGCAAAAGTGCCGGCACCGGCCGCAGGCCCCGTTGGGCGACCGGCAAAAGTCCCGGACCGCCGGGTGCCTGGCCTTGAGGGCCCCAGCCGGAACCAGGCGCGGGCGGCGGGCAATGCTGCGATCATGGCGGGATGACCATCGACCTTCAGACCGATCCCGCCGCGTTCTCGGCGCTGGCGTTGGCGCCGGCGCTGCTGCAGGGCGTCGACGCGCTCGGCTACACGCGCATGACCCCGATCCAGCAGCAGGCACTGCCGGCGATCCTGGAAGGCCGCGACCTCATCGGCCAGGCGCCGACCGGCAGCGGCAAGACCGCGGCATTCGGCATCGGACTGCTGCAGCGGATCGACGCCACGAAGATCCAGACCCAGGCGCTGGTGCTGTGCCCGACCCGGGAACTGGCCGACCAGGTCGGCAAGCAGCTGCGCAAGCTCGCCGTCGGCATCCCCAACCTGAAGCTGTCGGTGCTGTGCGGCGGCATGCCGCTGGCGCCGCAACTGGCCTCGCTCGGCCACGACCCGCACGTGGTGGTCGGCACGCCCGGCCGCATCCAGGAACTGCTGAAGAAGAAGGCGCTGCACCTGCGCGGTGTGCGCACGCTGGTCCTGGATGAGGCCGACCGCATGCTGGACATGGGTTTCGAGGACCAGATCCGGGATGTCGTCGGCAAGACCCCAAAGGAGCGCCAGAGTCTGCTGTTCTCGGCGACCTATCCCGATGCGATCCGCGCGATCGGCAACCAGATGCTGCGCGACCCGCTGGAGGTCACGGTGGACGCCGTGGCCGACCAGGCACCGGTCGAGCAGCGCTTCTTCGAGGTCGACCCCGCGCGCAAG
>DATHRJ010000255.1:0-7947 GCA_035465455.1 Lysobacter sp. | reverse complement strand
CAGGAGCGCGACTGGCTGCAGCACGATGGCTGCGCCGGCGTGATCCTGTTCACCCGCAATTTCGCGTCACGGGCGCAGGTCGCCGAGTTGTCGCAGGCGATCCGCGAAGTCGCGCCACGCCCGCAGCTGGTATGCGTCGACCAGGAAGGCGGCCGTGTCCAGCGCTTCCGCGAGGGTTACAGCGCGCTGCCGCCGCTGGAAGGCTTTGGCCGGCTGTTCGCGCAGGACCGCGACGCCGCGCTGAAGCTGGCCGAGGAGCACGCCTGGCTGATGGCCAGCGAGATCAAGGCCAGTGGCGTGGACCTCAGCTTCGCGCCGGTGGTGGACCTGGGCCGCGGCAACCGCGCGATCGGCAACCGCGCCTTCTCGCAAGACCCGCAGGTGGTCGCCGAGTTCACCCGCGCCTACGTGCGCGGCATGCATGCGGCGGGGATGGCCGCCACGCTGAAGCACTTCCCGGGCCACGGCTCAGTGCTGGAGGACACCCATTTCGACGACGCGGTCGACCCGCGACCACTTGAAGAACTGCGCGCACTCGACCTGGTCCCGTTCGTGGCCGGCATCGAGGCCAAGGCCGACGCGGTGATGATGGCGCACGTGGTGTATCCGGCGGTCGCGCCGGAGCCGGCGGGTTATTCGCGGCGGTGGATCGAGGAGATCCTGCGCCAGGAGATGGGCTTCCGCGGCGTGGTGTTCAGCGACGACATCGGCATGGCCGCGGCGTTCTCGGCCGGCGGCATCAAGGCCCGCGTCGACCTGCACCTGGACGCCGGCTGCGACGTGGTGCTGGTGTGCCATCCGGAACTGGTGCCCGAGTCGCTGGCCGCGGTCGAGGGCCGCAAGCTCAACACGATGGCACTGGCCGGCCTCATCGGCCGCGGCGCGATGGGCTGGGACGGACTGCTCGCGGACGTGCGCTACGGCGATCGCCGCGCCCGGCTGGAAGGGCTGTCGTGATGGACACCACCGGGGGCCACACGCCCGACCTCGCCAGTGCGCTTGCCAATTCCGAGGTGATCCACGATCGCCAGTCGTTGGAGCGCGCGATCTCGGGCATGGCCGAACAGATAAGCAACGACTACGCCGGCAGCGTGCCGATGTTTCTCACGGTGATGCACGGCGGCATGCTGTTTGCCGCGCAACTGGCGCTGGAGCTGGGCGCGCGCGGGCTCGACCTGGAGTTCGACTACCTGCATGCGACCCGCTACCGCGGTGCCACGTCCGGCGGCGAACTCGCCTGGAAGCATCGACCAGCCACGCCGCTGCACGGTCGCCGCGTGCTGCTGGTCGACGACATCCTCGACGAGGGCCACACGATGGCCGCCGTGGGCGCCTGGTGCCGCGAGCAGGGCGCGGTCGACGTCCGCATCGCCGCGCTCGCGGTCAAGCGCCACGACCGCTGCGTGCCGGGCCTTTGTGCCGACTACGCCGGGGTCGATGTCCCGGATCGCTACGTGTTCGGCTATGGAATGGATTACCACGAGCAGGGCCGCAACCTGCCGGCGATCCATGCACTGAAGGATCCGGCATGAGCACGGCGGCGGACGCGCGGATCGACCTGGCAGTGATCGGCGGCACCGGCCTGTACGCGCTGGCCGAACTGCAGGGCGTCGAAACCCAGCAGCCGGTCACGCGCTACGGCGCGCTGTCGGGGCCGGTGCGGATCGGCACGTTCGCCGGCCGGCGCGTGGCGTTCCTCGCGCGCCACGGCGAGGGCCACACGGTGCCGCCCCACCAGATCAACTACCGGGCCAACCTCGCCGCGCTGCAGGCACTCGGCGCGCGGCGCGTGCTGGCGCTGAACACCGTCGGCGGCATCACCGAGCGCTTCGGTCCGCGCGTGCTCGCGTGCCCGGACCAGCTGATCGACTACACCTGGGGCCGCATCTCCACCCTCAGCGAGGAGCCGGGCACCGAGGTGCTGCACGTCGATTTCGGCGAGCCGTACACGCGCTCGCTGCGCGTGGCGGTGCTCGCGGCAGCCTCGCGCGCTGGCGTCGGCCTGGTCGATGGCGGCTGCTACGGCGCCACCCAGGGGCCGCGACTGGAGACCCGCGCCGAGATCGCGCGGATGAGGCGCGACGGTTGCGACCTGGTGGGCATGACCGGCATGCCCGAGGCCGGTCTCGCCCGTGAGCTGGGTCTCGACTATGCGTGCCTGGCGATCGTCGCCAACTGGGCGGCCGGCGCCGGCCCCGATCCGGACGAGGTCATCACCCTGCAGGACGTGCTCGATCATGTCGCCGCGGCATCGGCCGGGTTGCCAAGGCTGCTGGCGGAGCTGCTCGCCGACGGCTGAGTCCCGGGCCGGGCGTCGACGGCCGATTGTCATTGCGCCGCGCAATTTGCATACTCGCGCTGCGCGGGCCGTTCAGCTTGCGCATCACCACGCATCCAGCATGAGGTCAAAGGATATGCAGCACGGCACCGTGAAATGGTTCAACGACGCCAAGGGCTTCGGCTTCATCTCGCCCGAGGATGGCAGCGCGGATGTGTTCGCGCATTTCTCTGCGATCAGTGCAAAGGGGTTTCGCAGCCTGCAGGAAGGCCAGCGCGTCAGCTACGAGCTGACCCAGGGTCCGAAGGGCGCGCAAGCGTCCAACATCACGCCTGCCGAGTGATGCTTGCCAGGTACCGCGCCTGCTGAGCTTCGTCTGCAGTCGGATTTCAAAGCCCCGCTCCGGCGGGGCTTTTTTGTGCGCGACGCGCGCCCTGCGCTACATTCGGGACGCAGTGTCGCTCAATGGAGCCACGCCCATGCGCCAGACGCCGCCTGACGACAACGACGATAACCAGCCGCCCGAATTCGCGCCGCGCGACCTGTGGTCCGACGACAGCGCGCTGCGCGAAGCGGTGGCCCGCGAAGGCGGTGGTGCTTACCGGCAGCGGCTGGCCGACTACGGCGCGGTCGCCGGTGATGAACTGCTGGCGCTCAGCTTCGATGCCCATCGCGACCGCCCGCGACTGCGCAGCCACGACCGTTTCGGCGCGCGCATCGACCGGGTCGAATTCCACCCCAACTACCACGCGGTCATGCGCACCGCGATCGAACATGGCGTCACCGGGCTGTCGTGGACGGACCCGCGGCCCGGCGCGCACGTCGCGCGTGCGGCGCTGAGCTACCTGCACTACCAGGTCGAGCCTGGCAGCAGCTGTCCGCTGACGATGACCCACGCCGCGGTGCCGGTGCTGCGGCGCGAGCCTTCGCTGGCCGAATGGGCCGACAAGGCCGCCGCGCCGGTCTACGACCCGCGTGAGGTGCCGATCGGCGAGAAAGCCGGCGTGACCGTCGGCATGGGCATGACCGAGCGCCAGGGCGGCAGCGACGTGCGCGCCAACACCACCGCCGCGGTCCCGATGTCGGCGCAGGGCGAGTACGCGCTCACCGGCCACAAGTGGTTCTTCTCGGCGCCGATGAGCGATGGCTTCCTGGTGCTCGCGCAGGCACCAGCGGGGTTGAGCTGTTTCCTGATGCCGCGGCGGCTGCCCGATGGCCGCCGCAATGGTTTCGCGCTGCTGCGGCTCAAGGACAAGCTCGGCGACTGGAGCAACGCCTCCTCGGAAGTCCAGTTCGACGCGGCCTGGGCCCGGCGCATCGGCGAGGAAGGCCGCGGCGTCGCCACCATCCTGGAGATGGTGATGCTGACCCGGCTCGACTGCATGCTCGGCTCGGCCGCGCTGATGCGCATCGCGCTGGCGCATGCGGTGCACCACTGCCGCCATCGCCGCGCGTTCGGCCGGCTGCTGGTCGAGCAGCCGCTGATGCGCAACGTGCTGGCGGACCTGGCGGTCGAGGCCGAAGCCGCGCTCGCGCTGTCGATGCGGGTCGCGCGCGCGGTCGACGCGGCGGCGGACGATCCGCAGGAAGCGGCATTCGCGCGCGTGGCGACCGCGATCGGCAAGTACTGGGTGTGCAAGCGCGCGCCGGCGTTCGTCAACGAGGCCCAGGAGTGCATCGGCGGCAACGGCTATGTCGAGGAGTCGATGCTCGCGCGCCTGTACCGCCAGGCGCCGCTGAATTCGATATGGGAGGGCAGCGGCAACATCCAGTGCCTGGACGTGCTGCGCGCGCTGGCCAGGGAGCCCGGCACCGCGACCGCCCTGTGGGCCGAGCTGCAGGTCGCCGGACAGGGCCATGCCGATCTCGACGCGGCAGCCGCGGCGCTGTATGCGCCGTTGCACGACCCCAAGTCGGTCGACGAAGCCGGCGCGCGCCAGCTCGTCGAACGCCTCGCGCTCGCGCTGCAGGCCGCGGTGCTGCTGCGCGCCGACAGTCCCGCCGCCGGGGTCTTCTGCCGCAGCCGCCTCGGCGGTGCGCACGGGCTGACGCTGGGCACCCTGCCTTCCGCGATGCCGTTCGCGGAACTGATCGACCGGGCGTTGCCAGCGCGATAACGCCATCGGCACGCCCGGGATGCACCGGGTTGTGCAGGGTGCGCCCGCCTGGAGGGATCCACGGGCAGTCGGGGCATGACAGTCGAGGGGGCCGGCGCGGCCGCGGCCGCCGATCGAGTTGAGCAGTTCGTGCATCCGGCGCCAGCCCCGGTGCGTATCTCCCCGTGACCGACATTCACGGACAACCCATGCCGCACCCCGATCCAGCCCCGATCCACGCCGCCGGTGCGCCGTCCCCCCGTGCCGCCGGCATCTCCGCATGGCAGGCGTTCCGCCGTTGGTTCGACACCGACAGCTCGGGGGCGGATCACAGCGTCGCGGGCGACCGCATCGACTGGCTGCGCGCGGCGCCGTTCGTGGCGATGCACCTGGCGTGCGTGGCGGTGCTATGGGTCGGGGTATCGCCGGTCGCGCTGGCGGTGGCCGGCGGGCTGTACGCGGTCCGGATGTTCGCGATCACCGGCTTCTACCACCGCTACTTTTCCCACCGCACGTTCCGTACCTCGCGCCCGGTGCAGTTCGCGTTCGCGCTGATCGGGTCGTCGTGCGTGCAGCGCGGGCCGCTGTGGTGGGCCGCGCACCATCGCCACCACCACCGCCACACCGACACCGCGCTCGATCCGCATTCCCCCACCGCGCACGGGTTCCTGTGGAGCCACGTCGGCTGGTTCCTGACCCGCGACGGCTTCCGCACCGATGCGACCCGCATTCCGGACCTGATGCGCTTTCCCGAACTGCGCTGGCTCGACCGCTACGACACCCTGGTGCCGGTGCTGCTGGCGGCGGCGCTGTACGGATTGGGCGCGCTGTTGCAGGACGTCGCCCCGCAACTGGGCACCAGCGGCGGACAGATGCTGACGTGGGGCTTCTTCGTCTCCACCGTGGCCCTGTTCCACGCCACGGTCACGATCAACTCGCTCGCGCACCTGTTCGGCAGCCGCCGCTTCGAGACCGGCGACAACAGCCGCAACAACCCGTGGCTGGCGCTGATCACCTTTGGCGAGGGCTGGCACAACAACCACCACTTCTTTCCCGGTTCGGCGCGGCAGGGCTTCCGCTGGTGGGAGATCGACCTGACCTACTACGGCCTTCGGCTGCTGGCGTTGCTGGGGCTGGTGCACGACCTCAAGCCGGTACCGGCCTGGGTCGCGGCCAAGGGGCGCTGAGCGATGCGGATCGCGGTCATCGGATCGGGCATTGCCGGCCTGGCGTCGGCCTGGCTGCTGTCGCGCGAGCACGCGGTCACGCTGTTCGAGGCCAACGGCTACCTCGGCGGCCACACCCACACCCACGATGTCGAACTGCGCGGCCGCGCGTATCGCGTCGACAGCGGCTTCATCGTGCACAACCGTGAGCATTACCCGTTGCTGAGCCGGTTGTTCGACGAACTCGGCGTGGCGACGCAACCGACCACGATGAGTTTCTCGGTGCACAACGAGGCCAGTGGCCTGGAATACAACGCGACCACGCTGGACACGCTGTTCTGCCAGCGCCGCAACCTGGTGTCGCCGCGCTTCCTGCGCATGGTCGGCGACCTGGCGCGGTTCTACCGCGAGGCCCCGGCGCTGCTGTCGATCACCGGCGACGGCCCGAGCCTGGGTGACTACCTCGATGCATACGGCTACGGCGAGGCGTTCCGCGACGAGCACCTGGTGCCGATGGCGTCGGCGCTGTGGTCGTCGCCGGCGGCGCAGATCCTCGCGTTTCCCGCGCGCTACCTCGTGCAGTTCATGGCCAACCACCAGATGCTGCAACTGCGCGACCGCGCGCAGTGGCGGGTGGTGCGTGGCGGCTCGGCAACCTACGTGCAGGCGATGCGCGATGGCTGGCCGGTGGACGAGCGCCTGGGCAGCGCGGTGCAATCGGTGCGCCGGGACGCGGAGGGCGTGGACGTGACCACGCGCGCCGGTGCCGAGCGCTTCGATCAGGTGGTGCTGGCCTGCCACAGCGACCAGGCACTGGCGCTGCTGGCCGATGCCAGCGATCGCGAACACGCGGTGCTCGGCGCGATGCGCTACCAGGCCAACGACACCGTACTGCACACCGATGCGTCGCTGCTTCCGCGCAACCGCAAAGCATGGGCCGCGTGGAATGCCTTCATTCCACGCGGGCGCGGCGCGGCATGCACGGTCAGCTACTGCATGAACCTGCTGCAGGGCTTCGAGTCTCCCGAGCCGTTCGTGGTGACCCTCAACCGCAGCGAGGCGATCGATCCGGCAAAGATGCTGCGGCGGATGCGCTACCAGCATCCGCTGCATAGCCATGCCTCGGTGGCGGCACAGAAACGCAAGGCCGAGATCCAGGGCCAGCGCCGCACCTGGTTCGCGGGCGCGTACTGGGGCTGGGGTTTCCACGAGGACGGCATGCGCAGCGCCGTCGAGGTCGCCGCGGCGCTCGGGGTGGCATGGAGCGCCTCGGACCATGCCGTGTTCCCGGACATGGAGCGCGCGGCATGAGTACCCGGATGCAGGCGGCGACCGGCACAACCTTCGCCAGTGCGGTCTACGAGGGCGTCGTCCGGCATCGGCGCCGCGGCCCGCACCCGCACGCGTTTCGTTACCGCATCGCCCAGTTGTACCTGGACCTGGACGAGGTCGAGCGCGTGTTCGACGGACGCTGGCTGTGGTCCTCGCGCCGGCGCAACGTCGCCGAGTTCCGGCGCAGCGATTACCTGGGTCCGGCTGCGATGCCCTTGGCCGAGTCGGTACGCGACTGCGCCGAGCGCGCCACCGGCCAGCGTCCCGCGGGCCCGATCCGGCTGCTGACCCACCTGCGCTATGCCGGGGTCGCGTTCAATCCGGTGAGCTTCTACTACTGCTACGCGATCGACGGCATCACCCTGGACTGCATCGTCGCGGAAATCACCAACACGCCGTGGCGCGAACGCCACGCCTACGTGTTGCCGGTTGCCGACGCGCAGCCGCACGGCCGCGCCCTGCGCTGGTCGTTCGCGAAAGCATTCCACGTGTCGCCTTTCATGGCGATGCAACGCGATTACGCCTGGCGTTTCACCGTGCCGGGCGACGACCTGCGCGTGCACATGGACGTGCTGCACGACGGCACGCGCGAGTTCGACGCCACCTTGCAGTTGCAGCGCCGCGCGCTGGACGCGCACTCGCTGCGCCGGGTGCTGTGGCGCTATCCGCTGATGACCGCGCAGGTGATTGGCGCCATCCACTGGCAGGCGCTGCGACTGTGGCTCAAGCGCAACCGGGTGCACGACCACCCGCGTTCCGTGATCCCTCCCGAATCCCTTCGAGACCCGCAATGAACCAGATCGCCAACACTCCGTCGCGTCACGCCCGCAGCTGCGGGTTCTCCGCCATCGATCGGATGCTGCGCGGGCGGCTGATCGCGCAACTGGCGCAACTGGCGCATGGCCGCATGGTGATCGTCGACGCCTGCGGCACGGTCGAGGTCGGTGTGCCCGCCGGTCGCAACCCGGACCTGCAGGTCCGGATCCAGGTGCGCGACCCGGCGTTCTACCGCGCGATCGCCGCCAATGGCAGCGTGGGTGCCGGCGAGGCCTACATGGACGGGTACTGGTGCTGC
>DATHRJ010000254.1:0-12624 GCA_035465455.1 Lysobacter sp. | reverse complement strand
CGGCGGAATCCGAACACAGGAATGCCACCAGCGCGGCGACCTCCTCGGGGCGGCCGGCGCGGGCGGCCGGCACGGTCTGCTTGATCATCTCGGCCGGGAACGCGGCGTCGGCCATCCTGCCGGCGATCACCCCGGGCGCGACCACGTTGACGCTGATCCCGCGGCTGGCCATCTCGCGTGCCAGCGAGCGCGAGGCGCCGTGCAGGCCGGCCTTGGCCGCCGCGTAGTTGCTCTGGCCGCGGTTGCCGAGCACCGCGGCCACCGACGACACGCTGACGATGCGGCCCCAGCGCGTGCGCGCCATCGGCAGCAGCAGCGGCTGGGTGACGTGGAAGAACCCGTGCAGCGACACGTCGATCACGCGCTTCCACTGCGCATCGCTCATGCCCGCCATCGGCGCGTCGTCGTGGATGCCGGCGTTATTGACCACCACCTGGATCGGGCCATCGGCCAGCAGCGCATCGAGCGCGCCGCGCGTGGCCGCGGCGTCGGCGACGTCGAACGCAACCGCTTCGGCGCTGCCGCCCTCGTGGTGGATCGCCGCCACCACCGCCTGCGCGCGTTCGAGGTTGCCGTGCGCGTGCACGATCACGTGCAGGCCGTCGATCGCCAGGCGCATGCAGATCGCGCTGCCGAGGTCGCCGCTGCCGCCGGTCACGAGGGCGCGGCGCGGAATCGGGTCGGTCATGGTGTGGCTCCTTGGGTGGCGGACGAAAGCACGCCGATTGTGCGGCGACTCAGCGCTGCAGCACCACCGCGGCGCGGCCCTGCGCCAGCAGCGTGTCGCCGTGGACGATGCGGAAGCCGTACTGCCAGCCGCTGTCGCCGTCGACCAGCACCTGCGCCTCGCATTCGATCGGGCCGGGCAGGTCGTCGATCCGCGCGACGTGCAGCTGGACGTTGCGCAGCGCGACCAGCAAGCCCGGCGCGGCCACGCCACCGGCCGCGCGTGCGCGCAGGCCACCGTGCACCGCCATCGCCTGCGCGCCGTACTCGCACAGGTGCAGCGCGCGCAGCTGGCCGTGGCTGCGCAGCGGATGGTCCGCGTCGCGGTGGCGGTGCGCGCGCAGGCGCACCTGCGACTCGTCCCAGCCAAGGACCTCGTCCCACAGGCTCATGTCGCCCGCGTGCGGGATCAGCGCGGCGATCTGCTCGCGCGTAACGACGTCGCTCACGGCACCACCCGTGCATCGCCGCGCAGCGGCTCGCGCACGATCAGCAACGCCAGCACGAAATTGAACAGCACGCCCATCGCCACCGTCGCGCCGATCGCGCGCAGCACCGGGATGGTCGACATCGCCAGCAGCGCGAACACCAGGAAGGTGGTCATGCTGCATACCAGCACCGCATGCAGGGTACGCAGCTGGTCGGCTCGGTCGTCGCCGGCATGGTCGAAGAACAACGCGTAATCCAGGCCCAGCCCGGCGGCGAGGATCAGCGCGACCAGGTGGAACAGGTTCAACTCGACCCCGAAACCGCGCAGCAGCGCCAGCACCAGCAGCGTGGTCAACGCCATCGGCGCGAGCACGCGCAGCACGCGCCTGGGCGTACGCAGCGCGATCCACACCGTCGCCGCCAGTAGCACCGTGGCCAAGGCCAGCGCCCACAGCACGCGCGCGCGATACGCCGCGACCAGCGATTCGGAGGCCTGCTTGAGGTCCAGCAGTTGCGCCCCGTGCGCCTGCGCCACCCGCGCAACGGCGGCCTGATCGCGCAGCCCGCTGAGCGAAACCAGGCCGGTGACGTGGTCGCCGCGCTCCAGCAACAGGCCACCGACGCTCGCCGCCAGCGGCGTGCCGGCCACGTCGCGCGAGGTCAGCGGCGCGGCGCGCTTCGCGCGCGCGGCATCGTCGATGAAGCCCGCGAACGCATCGCTGCGGAACGGGCTCGCGGCCACCGCCGCATCGAGCGCCGACTGCAGCGCCGGCGTGTCCGGCAGCCGTGCCTGGCGCGCGCGCTGGGTCGCCGCGCTGGGCAGGTAGTTCGCGGCGAGGTCGAAGCCGTCCAGCGCGCCGGCCTCGCGCAATTCCCGCAGTGCCGGCTGCAGGCGTTCGGAAGCCTGCAGCACCGCTTCGGCATCGGCACCTTCGATCGCGATCAGGTAGCGCACGTCGGGCGCGCCGAGTTCCTCGCGCAGCCGGCTGTCGCGTTCGAGTGCGGCTGCCGGCACCGGGGTGAGCTTGGCCAGGTCGTTCTGCCAGAACCTCGTCGGTGCGAACACCGCCACCGCCAGCGCGGCCAGCGCGAGCAGCAGGTACCAGCGCGAGCGCAATCGCGGCCCGCGATCCAGCACTCCGGCCCAGCGCGCGATGCGCGGCGAATCGGCGACATCGTGCGCGGCGGGATCGAGCAGTGCCGGCAACACGAACCGGGTCGCCAGCGCGGCGGTGCTGAGGCCGATGATGGTGAACACCGCCAGTTGCTGCAGGCCCTCGACCCCGGACACGAGGAAGGTCAGGTACGCGATGCAGGTGGAGACCACGCCGGTGCCCAGGGTCGGCCATAGCGCGCGCACGCTCGCCCACGGCGACTGCCCCGGGCGCTGGTGGCTGAACAGGTGGATCGGATAGTCCTGCGCGACCCCGATCAGGGTTACCCCGAATGCCAGGGTGATGCCGTGCACGCCGTCGAAGCACAACGCGACCGCGGCCAGGCCCGCGAGCCCGGCGCTGGCCAGCGGCAACGCCGCCAGCAGCGGCGCGCGCCAGTTGCGGTACGCCAGCCACAGCAGCAGCACGAACGCCGCGCCGCCGAGCGACCCGAACAGGCTCGCCTCGCGCTGGGTGCGCGCGCCGATCTCGACCGAGAACGCGCCCGGCCCGGTCAGCGTCAGTTCCGAGGAACTGTCGCCGCGCGCCTGCGCGAATGCCGCCTGGATCGCGTCGATCGCCGCCTGCTGCCCGCGCGGGTCGAACCCGGCCGCGCCGGTCTGCACCACCAGCAGCGCCTCGCGCCCGGCGCGGTCGAACCAGACCCCGTGCAGGCGCTGCGGCGCGTTCGCCGGCTCCCACGCCTCGGCCAGTTTCAGCGTCTCCAGGGTCGGATCGCTGGGCAGCAGCGGCTCGATCAGGCCCGCCGCCGGCGAACCCAGGTCCTGCACGCGTGCGGCGAGTTCCTCGGCCAGGTACGCCGCATCGAACTGCTGCCGGTCGAGCGTCGACGACAGCAGGTAGCGGTAGGGACGCAGGCGTCCGGGGATCGCTTCCAGCCCGGCATCGTCGCCGTTGGCCACCAACTCGAAGTGTGGCTGCGCGGCCAGCGTCGCGCGCAATGCCGAGGACTGCGCGGCGAGCGCTTGCGGATCGTCGCCAGCGAGCGCCAGCAGCAACAGCCGCGAACCCGGGCCTTCGCCGAGCTCGTCGATCAGCAGCTTCTGCGCCGGGGTCTGCGCGCTGGGCATGAACTTGCGCAGGTCGCCACTGAGCTGCAGCCGCGGCGCGATCCACCACGCCGCCAGCAGCAGCGCCGCCAGCCACAGCAGCGCCAGGCCGAACCGCCCGCGACGGCTCAAAGCGGCAGGCGTCCGAATGCAGTCGACCGCGTCATTTGGCCGCGTCGCCCCGGCACAGCGCCGTCAGTGCCGCCGCGTCGTCCACGCCCTGCGCCACGCGCGCGGCGCCGGCCAGCAGCGTGCGCTGCACGTCGCCGTCGCCGGCCGGGGCCGTCTCGATGCAACGCAGTTCCGCGCCGCGGCCATGGAGGGTGATGTTCTGCACCTTGGCGGCGAGTTCGGCATCACGCGGGGTCAGCGCCAGCGTCCAGCGCTGGCGGGTGCCGGCACTGGCGATGCGGTAGTGCTGCTCCAGCAGGGCGCGGTCGCCCGCGAGCAGGGCGCCGAAGCTCGCCTGCAAACCCGCCAGCTCCGGCGCGCGCGACAACGCGAAGGTGCGTGGGCTCTTGCCGGCGCGGGCAATCGTCACCGCGCCGGGGGTGATCGTGGTGACCTCGGCATACGGCGCGCGCACCTCGCGCACCAGCACGCCATCGCGCGGACGCTGGTACTCGCCGACGATCCGCAGCGGCGCCTTGAGCAGCGCCGAGCCACGCAGTTCGACGAACCCGGTGCGCATCGGCGCCGGGCGCGCGAGCTTTTCCAGGATCCAGTCGGCCTCGACCGCGGCCGCTTCAGGCGGTGCGGCGTGCAGCGGCAGCGTGGCCAGCAGGGTCGCCAGCAGCAGCGCGTGCGGCCGCAACCGGCGCAGTGACGCCCGGGGTGCGTTGTTCGGAGTCATGGGGAAGCCAGAAGTCATAGAAGTTGAACCAGTTGTACGGGGCGGCGCGTGCATGCAGCTGCAACCGGGCGGCATAACGCTGCACCAGTTCAGCCAGCATCCGGTTTCGCTGTGGTCGCGGTATCGACAGTCCGGGGCTGAAGGTCTCGAACACCAGGTCGTAGCGACGCCCGCCGCGGTACAGGCCGAATGCCAGCACCACCGGCACCTTCAGGGCCGAGGCGATCAGCCACGGCGCAACCGGGAACCATGCCGGCTGGCCGAGGAACGGTGCCGGCAGCGCCGGCTGCCCGGGGTGCACCCGGTCGACCAGCAACGCCACCAGCGCGCCGGCATCGGTGGCCTGCTGGATCGCGAGCACGATCGAGGGACCGTCCTGACCGGCATCGATCACGGTGCGCGCGATCTCCGGGTTGAGCGCGTCGAGCATCTGCGTGATCGCCGGGTTGTGGGCCTTGTCGAGCACCACGCGCACGGTCACGTCCGGGCGCTGGCGTGCCAGCACGCGCAGCACCTCGAAACTGCCCAGGTGCGAGCCAAACAGCAGCAGGCCCTGGCCGCGGTCGATCTGCTCGTGCAGTTCGACCATGCCGTCGACCTTGACCTGGAAGCGGCTCATCTCGCCGCTGAGCATGAACACCCGGTCCAGGATCGTCGCGGCGAAGGTGTGGATGTGGCGGGCGACCTCGCCCAGGCGCGCCGGCCGGCCGAACACCCGGCCCAGGTACGCGCGCGAGGCGGCGCGTTCGGGGCCGCGCACGATCAGGAAGTACAGCGTGATCGGATACAGCAGCACGCGCGCGGCACTGCGCCCGCCGCGCCGCGCGATCAGCCGGATCAGCCAGATCGCGAACCGGCCGCCGCCTTCCGGGCGCCGTTTCCAGTGGCCGCTCATGTCGCGCCGCCGGGGGCATCGGTTACGACTTCGCCGGTGGCGAGCAGGTCGTCGGCGCGCAACACCCGAAAGCGCCAGCGCGGCAGGTCGCCTTCGCCGCGTTGCAGTTCGATCCGCGCCGCCTGGCCCGGCAGCAGCGGCTGCAGGAACTTGACCTGCGGCAACCGCATGGGCCCGGCCGGCGGCGCCCACCCCAGCTGCGCGTGCGCGGCCTCGATCGCATCCAGCACCCGGTCCAGCAGCACCACCCCGGGCACCAGCGGCCGCCCGGGGAAATGACCCGGCAGGCTGGGGTGGTCGGCGGCAATCACGAACGCGAACATGGACGCGGCACCAGGAGGGAGTGCGAAGGATAAGCCAGCGCCGGCCGGCGCGGCGGTCCGCACGTGCTTCGGCGCACGGTCAATGGAACAGTTCGCCCCAGAACTTCGGTCCCAGCGCGCCCAGCCGGCGCAGGAAATCGACGAAATTGCGGTACGGCCGGTCCGGGAACCAGCGCCCCCGCAGCGCGTACTCGCCGATGAAGAAGCCGCCGACGATGCCGTGGTTGAGCAGGTTCGCGAACCACGACCACGCCTGCTGCGGCACCGTCACCACCGGCGGATAGCCCAGCCGCACCAGCAGGCCGTCGGGCACCGCGATCAGCGCCAGCACCAGGTTGGCCAGCGACAGCCCGGCCAGCAGCCACGCCCAGGTCGCGGTCAGCCGCCGCGTGTAGCGGTACAGCTCCGGCGCCAGCGCCGCCGGCTCGCACTGTTCCAGCCCGGCCACGATCCTGGTGATCAGCGGCACCCGCGGGGCGCGCAGGCTGCGCCCGAACCACCACGACAGCAGCGCGGTGAACACCATCGGCGGCGCCAGCAGCATCAGTTGCGGGTACGGCGTGTCGCGCAGGGTCCACAACCCGGCGACCAGCAACCCCAGCAGCGACCAGGCCCACGGCCGCCGCAGCGCGAGCGGCAGCAACAGCACGATCAGGCACAGGTCGACCATCGCGGCCAATGCCAATGCACCGCTGCCATCGAGGGTGGCGGCATGCGCCAGTAGCGGGTAGGCGATCGCCAGCAGCAGCCGCAGCGCGGCGATGAGGTGCATGTGGGCGGAGCCGCGGGGCTCAGGCGACCTTTTGCTGCTCGATGTGCGCCGACAGCGCGCGCAGCGAGGCGAAGATGCGCCGGTTGTCGTCGCCTTCGGACTTCAGCTGGAAGCCGTACTGCTTGCTGATCGCCAGCGACAGTTCCAGCGCGTCGATCGAGTCCAGGCCGAGCCCGTCGCCGAACAGCGGCGCGTCCGGGTCGATCTGCGCGGGCGCGACGTCCTCCAGGTTCAGGCTCTCGACCAGCAACTGCGCGAGTGCGTTTTCGGCGGGAGATTGGTCGGGCATCGGCTTTGGGCATCCTTCGGCAAGGGCGCAACGATCCAGCATCGGGGCGCGCGACGCAACCGGGGGGAACTCCCCGCGACCCGCCGTGGGCCTCACCGGCGGCGGGTATCATCGCCGCCATGACGTCTGCCCCTGCCGAACACCCCGTCCCCGCCGCCGCAAGCACCCTGGAAACCGATGTCCTGGTCATCGGCGGCGGCCCGGCCGGAACCACCGCCGCGACCCTGCTGGCGCGCCAGGGCTGGCGCGTGACCCTGCTGGAGAAAGCCGCGCACCCGCGTTTCCACATCGGCGAGTCGCTGCTGCCGATGAACCTGCCGATCCTGGAACGCCTCGGCGTGCTCGACCAGGTCGCCGCGATCGGCGTGCTCAAGCCCGGCGCCGAGTTCCCGGTCACCGGCGAGGCGCACGACGGCGGCGGCCGTTACAACACCTTCCATTTCGCGCGCGCGCTGGCGCCGCGGTTCGGCCATGCGTACCAGGTCAAGCGCGAGGAATTCGACCAGTTGCTGTTCCGCCACGCGCAGGCCAATGGCGTGGATGCGCGCGAGGACATCCGCGTCGACCGCGTCGTGTTCGGTGCCGACGGCAGGCCGGCGCAGGTGCACGCGCACGGTGCCGACGGCACGCTGGTGGTGACCCCCCGTTACGTGATCGACGCCAGCGGGCGCGATGCGTTCGTCGGCAGCCAGTTGAAGTTGCGGCGAAAGAACGCACGGCACCAGTCCGCGGCGATCTTCAGCCACTTCAGCGGAGTCGAGCGCCGCGATGGCGCCGATGCCGGCAACATCACCGTACAGCGCTTCGACCACGGCTGGATGTGGCTGATTCCGCTGCGCGACGGAGTGATGAGCGTGGGCGCGGTGTGTTTCCCCGAGTACCTCAAGCAACGCCGCGGCGACAACGAAGCGTTCCTGATGCAGGCGCTGCAGTCGGAGCCGTCGGTGTGGAAGCGCATGCAGGGCGCGCAACGCATCGCCCCGGTGCACGTGACCGGCAACTACTCCTATACCTGTACGCGCATGCACGGCCCGGGCTGGGTGATGGTCGGCGACGCCTACGCATTCGTCGATCCGGTGTTCTCCTCCGGGGTGTACCTGGGCATGAACAGCGCCGAGCAGGCGGCCGCGGTGGTCGACGGCGCATTGCGCGAGCCGGCGCGCGAAGCGGCGCTGCAGGCGGCGATGGCGGCCCGGCTCACGCGGGGCCTCAAGCACTTCCAGTGGTTCATCTACCGCTTCACCACGCCGGTCATGCGCCACCTGTTCAACCACCCCAGCAACGCCTTCCAGGTCGAGCAGGCGGTGATCTCGATGCTCGCCGGCGACGTGTTCGACAATCCCGCGGTGCTGCGTCGCTTGCGGCTGTTCCGCGCGATCTATGCGCTTACGGCCTTGCGGCTGGCCCCGGTGGCGTTCGCCGGGTGGTTGCGGCGCCGGCGCCAGGTCGGGGTCGCGTTCGGCGGCGAGACGCTGCAGGCGGAGGCGCCATGAGCGCGTTGCCCAATCCGGCCACGCAGGCGCCGTCGCTGCGGATCGAATACGCCAGCACGACGCTCGAGCGGCTGCTGGCCGCAGACGACACCCTGGCCGTGTTCGGTTTCGGCTCGGCGGCGCCGGCGCACGGTGATCCGCGCTACCTGCGGGTGATGCTGGAGCCGTCCGGCGCGGCGCCATACGAAGTCTGGCGCACCCATGCACCGGTGCAACGCGGGTACGACCGCGGCGTCGCCTGGGCCGAGGATGGCGCGCTGCAGTTCGGCGCGATCGAGATCGACGAGTCCGCAAGTGACGCGGGCGACATCGGCACGGCCGCCGAAGCGGCGTATCGCAAGCTGATCGCCTTCACCCGGGCGCGTGGGTATCCGCACCTGCTGCGCGTGTGGAACTACTTCGATGCGATCACTGCCGGCGAGGGCGACGACGAACGCTACCGCCAGTTCTGCCTGGGCCGCGGCAACGGCCTGCGCGCCAGCGCCCTCGATCTCGACCCGACCGCATTGCCGGCGGCCACCGCGATCGGTCGGGTCGATCGCGAACGCCGGCTGCAGCTGTACTGGCTTGCGTCGCGCACCCCCGGCACGCCGCTGGAGAACCCGCGCCAGCTCAGCGCCTACCGCTATCCGCGCCGCTACGGCCCGCAGCCACCCAGCTTCGCCCGGGCGATGCTGCCGCCGGCGGGCAGTGCGATGCCGCTGCTGCTGTCGGGCACCGCGGCGATCGTCGGCCACGAGTCCCTGCATGCCGAGTCGGTCGCCACCCAACTCGATGAAACCCTGGCCAACATCGACTGCCTGCTGGCCGCGGCGCACGCGCGTCGGCCATCGCTTCCGGCGCAGTTGGGGCCGCGGTCGCCGCTCAAGGTGTATGTGCGCGACCGCGATGAGGTGGCGGCGGTCGCGGCCCTGCTGGAGGCGCGCCTGGGGCCGGAGGTTCCCAGGATCGTGCTGCACGCGCAGGTGTGCCGGCGCGAGTTGCGGATCGAGATCGACGGCGTGCATGATCGTTGACGATCAGCGCTGGTCGCGGCCGGGGACCGTGGCGCAGCCAGCCCTGCGCGCTGGCCCACCCAACCTTGAAACTGTGGAGAGACACGCATGGGATTGATCAGCTTGCTGTGGGGCATCGTCGCGATGGTGTGGATGGTGATCGCGTTGATCCCGCTCATCGGCATCACCAACTGGCTGCTGATCCCGTTCGCCGCGGTCGGTGCAGTGATTGCCGCGATCGGCATTGGGATCACGCGCGCGGAGAATCGCGGCCGGGCCAAGGCCGGGCTGGTTCTCAATGGCATCGTGATCGTGGTGGCGATCACGCGATTGAGCCTGGGCGGCGGCGTCCTCTGACCGCGATCGTTGCGCTTGCCGCAGGGTAGGCAGCAAGCGCGTGGGTGCGCCGCCGGTAGCGGCGGGCCTGGGACGATCGGCTTCATCCACGACGGTTGCGCCACCACGGTCAAGCAAGGGCCGGCGGCGTAGAATGCCGCCCATGAGCTACCCCTACGCACGCCCACGGCGGATGCGCCGCGATGAGTTCTCGCGCCGGCTGATGCGCGAGACGGTCCTCACCAGCGACGACCTGATCTATCCGGTATTCGTGCACGATCGCGACGGCCGCGAAGCCATTGCCTCGATGCCGGGCATCGAGCGCGTTTCGATCGATGAGCTGCTGCGCGTGGCCGAGCAGGCCAGCGAACTGCGGGTGCCGGCGCTGGCGTTGTTCCCGGTGACCGAGCCTGCGGCCAAGTCGCTCGACGCGGCCGCGGCCTGGGCCGAGGACGGCCTGGTGCAGCGCGCGGTGGCGGCGCTGAAGGCGCGCTTCCCGCAACTGGGGGTGATCACCGACGTTGCGCTGGATCCGTATACCAGCCATGGCCAGGACGGTCTGGTCGACGAGCGCGGGTACGTGCTCAACGACGCCACGGTCGAGGCGCTGGTCAGGCAGGCTCTCTCCCATGCGCACGCCGGGGCCGACATCGTCGCCCCCAGCGACATGATGGACGGCCGCATCGGCGAGATCCGCGCCGCGCTGGAACTGGACGGCCACGTCCACACCAGCATCCTGGCCTACAGCGCGAAGTACTGCAGCGCGTTCTACGGCCCGTTCCGCGACGCGGTCGGCAGCGCCGGCGCGCTCGGCAAGGGCTGCAAGGACACCTACCAGATGGACCCGGCCAACAGCGACGAGGCGCTGCGCGAGGTCGCGCTCGACCTGGACGAGGGCGCCGACATGATCATGGTCAAGCCGGGCTTGCCCTATCTGGACATCGTGCGCCGGGTGAAGGACGAGTTCGGCGCGCCGACCTTCGTCTACCAGGTCAGCGGCGAGTACGCGATGCTCAAGGCGGCCGCGCTCAATGGCTGGCTCGACGAGCGCGCCTGCGCGCTGGAGGCGCTGACCTGCATCAAGCGCGCCGGCGCGGACGCCGTGCTGAGCTATTTCGCGCTCGATGCGGCGCGCTGGTTGCGCGAGCGCGAATGATGCCGCGCGGGCGACCGCCGCACGGCGGGCCGTCCGTGAGTACAGGTAAGAGCCAGTAAGAGTCGCAAATCACCCCCGCCACCGAGAGCCCATGCCCATGAACTCCGACGTCCAGCATTTCGCGGTGATCGGCCATCCGGTCGCGCACTCGCTGTCGCCGCGCATCCACGCCGAATTCGCCCGCCAGAGCGGGATCGCGCTCGACTACCGCGCAATCGACGCCGAGCCGGGCGAGTTCACCGCGGCGCTGGCGGCGTTCGCGGCCGAGGGTGGGCGCGGCGCCAACATCACCCTGCCGCACAAGCTGCATGCCGCGGCGATCTGCGACCGGCTCAGCGAGCGCGCGCGCCGCGGCGGTTCGGTCAATGTCCTGACCCGCACCGCCACCGGCTGGGACGGCGACAACACCGACGGCGTCGGGCTGGTGCGCGACCTCACCAGCCGCCGCTCGATGGATCTGCGCTCGCGGCGGGTGCTGCTGATCGGCGCCGGCGGCGCGGCCCACGGCGTGGCGCCCGCGCTGCTGGACGCCGGCATCGCCGACCTGTTCATCGCCAACCGCACCCCCGAGCGCGCCGACCAACTGGCCGACGCGCTGGGCGAACCCGGCCGGGTGCATCCGCGCTACCTCGAGGACCTCGGTGGGATCGGCGCGTTCGACCTGATCATCAACGCGCCCTCGGCCGCGCGCCATGGCGCGGGGCTCCCGCTGCCCGGCTCGCTGGTCGCGCCGCGCGCCGACGTGGTCGACCTCAGCTACGGCGAGGTGGCCATCCCGTTCCTGGCCTGGGCGCGGGCGGCCGGCGCCGACCAGGTCATCGACGGGCTCGGCATGCTGGTGGAGCAGGCCGCGGAAAGCTTCCTGATATGGCACGGCGTGCGCCCCGACACCGACCCGGTGTACGCGCTGCTGCGTGAGCAGCACGCCGTGCTCGTCACCGCCGACTGAGCGTGCGTCCGGCCGTGACGCTGGATTGCCGCGACCGCTGCGGCGCGTGCTGCATCGCGCCGTCGATCACCTCGCCGATTCCCGGAATGCCGCACGGCAAGCCCGCGGGCGTGGCCTGCGTGCAACTTGATGACCACTGGCGCTGCAAGCTGTTCGGCAAGCCGGAACGCCCGGCGTTCTGCGTGTCGTTGCGCCCCGTCCACGACATGTGCGGCGCCAGCCGCGGCGAGGCGATGGCGCTGCTGGAGGCGCTGGAGCGCGCGACGGCGCCGGGTCAACCGGCCGCCGCGTCCAGGTAGCGGTCCTTGAGCCGCACGTAGTGCTGCGCGCTGTAGTACAGGCCCTCGATCTCAGCCTCGCTGAGCACCCGCACCCGGCGCGCGGGGTTGCCGAGCCACAGCTCGCCCTCGCCGACCACCTTGCCCGGCGCGACCAGTGCGCCGGCACCGACGAAGCCGCGCGGCTCCACCACCGCGCCATCCAGCACGATCGCGCCCATGCCGATCAGCGCCGCATCGCCGATCCGGCAGGCATGGATGATCGCCTTGTGGCCGATCGTCACGTCCGCGCCGATCACCGTGGCGAAGCCGCCGAGCTTGGCGTGCGGTCCGTCGTGGCTGACGTGGATGATGCTGCCGTCCTGGATGTTGGTACGCGCGCCGATGCGGATGAAGTTGACGTCGCCGCGCACCACGCAGCCGGGCCAGATCGAGGCGTCGTCACCGAGGACCACGTCGCCGATCACCACCGCGGCCGGATCGACGTAGGTGCGCTGGCCGAGCGTGGGTAACTGGTCAAGGTAGGGGCGGATGTTCATCGGCCGATGGTAAGCCACCACGCCCGCGCCGGACGACGCACGTGGTCGCCGGCACGCGACGGATGTCGACCGGGTCCGGCCGCCGCGCGGGGGTTGCTACTGCCGGCGCCAGGAGCGCGGCAGTTCCGGGGCGGCCGGCCAGGTGCCGGTGATGGTGTAGAGCGCGCGTTCGCGCGCGAGCAGTTGCTGCTTGATCGCGGCCAGGTCCTCGCCGTGGCGCTCCAGCTTGTGCAGCAGCACGACCTTCTCCCCGGCCAGCCGGTCGGCGCGGAACGTGAGGCTGGCGATGCGACGTTGCGAGGCTTCGAGTTCCTCCCGGTGACGCGCGCGGGCCAGCACCCAGGCGCTGCCCGCTCCGAACGCGAAC
>DATHRJ010000253.1:0-5296 GCA_035465455.1 Lysobacter sp. | reverse complement strand
TAGGCGAGCGGGTGTCGCCACGGTGGTGGCTGCATCACCAGCATCAGGCGCCGGCTGCTGGCGAAACGCCCGTCGCGGCCCGCCGCCTGCACTTCCAGCGGGTACTCGCCCGGCGGCAGGTAGCTCAGCACGAGATTGGTGTGCGGACCCTGCGGGTGCATCCACTCGTCGTGCACGCCCTCGATGCGATAGCGCAGGCGCGCGGCGTCCGGCGCGGTGAAGTCGGCGGCCACCATGTCCAGTTGCAGCACGCGGTCGCGATAATCCAGCGTGACCGTGTCCGCGTAGATGACTTCGGTGCTCGGCACCAGTGGCAACGATGTCGCCAGCCCCTGCCGTCCCAGTATTCGCAGCACGGCGATCACCGGCGTCGCCGGCGGACTGGTGGGCGGCAATTGGTCCGGGTCGATGATGTCCATCCCATCGGTGCCGCCCAGGTAGAGCAGTCCCTCGGCGTCGGTGAAACTGGCGCCGCTGTTGTATTCGCGATTGAACAGCCCGTCGCCGCGGTTGATGGTCTGCACGATGCCGGTGGCTGGATCCAGCACGCTGACCCCGAGGTTGGTGCTGAGCCACAGCCGGCCGCTGTCGTCCGGCTCGATCCGATAGATCACGTTGTTGGACAGGCCATCACTTTCGGTGATGGTCCGCACGGCATCCGTGGCCGGATCCAGGCGCAGTAGCCCGCCGGCGAACGAGCCCAGCCAGACCGCGGAGTCGTTGGCGTGCAGGGCCCATATCGAGTCGTTCGGCAGGCTGCCGTTTGCGCTGCTCAGGTGCTCCACGCGGCCATTGCGGTCGATGCGGAACACCCCGTTTTCGTTGCTTCCAATCCATAACCGGCCGCGCGAGTCGCGCATCAGGCTGGTGAGAAACTGTCCATGCAACTGCGGCGGCAGGTCTTCGCTGTCGATGGTCCCGTCGCGCAACCGTGCCAGGCCACCACGCGTGGCGATCCAGACCTGCTCGCCGGCATCGCCGTTCTCGACCAGCAGGTCGGTGACCCGCTGGTCGGGCAAGCCGGGAATCCTCCGCGCCCTGAAGCCGGGAGCGAGGTGCCACAGGCCGCGATGGGTACCCAGCCACCATCCGCCGTCGCGCGCGGCGGCGATCACGCGGACGGAAGTGTTGCCGATGTCGGCAACCGTACGCCACGCTCCCGACGCCTGCTCCCGGATCTGCAGTCCGCCGTCGGTACCCACCAGCATCGTTTTATCGTCGCGCCAGATGCTGCGAACGCTGCGGTTGGGCCAACCGGTAACGTCGACCAGATTGCTGCGGATCGTCGATGAAAGCGTGCGGACACGGAACAGGCCGCTGGTGCCGCTGCCAATCCACAGCACCCCCTGGCTGTGCTCGTAAAACCGCGTGATGGCACTGTCGATCGGCTGGTCGAATGCAATCCGCGTCGGCGCAACGCGCCAGTCCGCCGGCGCCTGCATCACCGCGCCATCGGCGTAGCCGAGCAGCCACTGGCCCGAGCCTCGCTGGAACACCGTGGAGAGTTCGACGCGACCCGGGCGCAGCCACGCGGCCGGGTGATGTCCCAGTGCCGTGCCATCGGTGCCCACGTGGTGCAGGCCGTCGGTCGCGGTGGCCAGCCAGAAGCCATCGCTTGTGGCTTGCATGGCCACGCAGGAGGCGCCGCGCGGCAAAGCCGACGCCACCGCATCGATCCGGTCCGGCTGCAGGCGCCACAGACGGCAGTCCGCATCCAACGCATGGGCCACGCCGTCGCCCGCGAACGCCATTGCCACCACCGGTGCCGTAGTCCCGATGCGCCGTGCCGAGCCCACGTCCGCCGCCACCCGGTCGATTCCCGATACGGTTCCCAGCCAGGCACCCCCGGTCCGGTCCAGCAGGATTGCCTCGACCGTGGGATGTCCCAGGCCGTCGGCGACACCGAGACGCTGCCGTTGCCGGGTTCGCAGGTCGATGACCTCCAACCCCGCGTCGTTGGTGCCAACCCACAGGCGCGACCGGTCGTCGACCGCGAGCGAGTCGATGCTGCTGCTGATCAGTTCCGACGCATCGCCGGGGGTTTTGCGCAGCACCTCGAACTGGTGCCCGTCGAAACGGTTCAGGCCTTCCTGGGTGCCGATCCACAACAACCCGCGGTCATCCTCGGCCAGCGCGGTGATCGCGTGCTGCGAGAGCCCCTCGTCGGGGGTGTAGCGCTGCAGGCTGAGGAACGATTGCGCCGTCGCCGTGAACACCGGCGTTCCGAGCAACGCGCCGGCGACCAGCATTGCGATGATCCACCGATGCACCAGAGACACACGGCAGTACCTGTTCGGGTAACGAGCCCAGTCTGGACCGGCCGCCGCGCGTTGCCAAGCCTCGCGCGGCCTAGACCCAGCCGGTCGCGTAGAACACGCCGATGATCACCAACACCGCGAGCGTCTTGATGATCGTGATCGCGAAGATGTCCTTGTAGGCCTGCCTGTGGGTCAGCCCGGTGACCGCGAGCAGGGTGATGACCGCACCGTTGTGGGGCAGGGTGTCCATGCCGCCGGAGGCCATCGCCGCGACCCGGTGCAGCACGTCCATCGGGATGCCGGCGGCGTTGGCGTTGGCGATGAAGGTCTCGGCCATCGCGGCCAGCGCGATGCTCATGCCGCCTGAAGCCGAGCCGGTGATGCCGGCCAGCGCGGTCACGGTCACCGCCTCGTTGATCAGCGGATCGGGGATCGCGCCGAGTGCATTGGCCACGATCAGGAACCCCGGCAATGCCGCGATGACCGCGCCGAAACCGTACTCGGAGGCCGTGTTCATCGCCGCCAGCAGCGCGCCGCCGATCGCCGCCCGGGTGCCGTCGGCGAACTGGGTGGTGACCGGTTTCCAGGCGAACGCGAGCACGGTGAGGATGCCCACCAGCAGCGCGCCCTGGACCGCCCAGATCGCGGCGATCTTCGGCACCTCCTGCACCACCGGCGTCGAGGCCCCCACGACCGAGGGTACGAACGAGTGCGCGGCGCCGTACACCTGCGGGATCCACTGGGTGAACAGCTTGTTGGACACCCCGACCAGCACCAGCGGCAGGATCGCGACCAGCGGGTGCGCCAGCGCGCCGCCGGTGAATGCCGCCGGCTCGTTGAGCAGGGTGGCGGCATCGCCATAGCCTTCGCCGGCTGCGACGGCCTTGCGCCGGCGCGACTCCAGGTAGGTCATGCCGACAAGCAGGATGAAGATGCCGCCGACCGTGCCGAGCACCGGCGCGGCCCATGAATCGGTGCCGAAGAACGCGGTGGGAATGATGTTCTGGATCTGCGGCGTGCCCGGCAGCGCGTCCATGGTGAAGGTGAACGCGCCCAGCGCGATGGTGCCGGGGATCAGCCGCTTGGGAATGTCGCTCTGGCGGAACAGTTCGGCCGCGAACGGGTACACCGCGAACACCACCACGAACAGCGACACCCCGCCGTAGGTCAGCAGCGCGCACACCGCCACGATCGACAGCATCGCGCGCTTGGCGCCGAACAGGCGGATCGTCGCGGCGACGATCGACTTGGAGAAGCCCGACAGCTCGATGAGCTTGCCGAAGATCGCCCCGAGCAGGAACACGGGGAAATACAGCTTGAGGAAGCCGGCCATCTTTTCCATGAACAGGCCGGTGAACATCGGCGCGACCAGCGACGGGTCGGTCAGCAGCACCGCGCCCAGCGCCGCGACCGGCGCGAACAGGATCACGCTGTAGCCGCGGTAGGCGACCAGCATCAGGAACACCAGCGCGCCCAGCACGATCATGAACGACATTGCACACACTCCCCGTGCACCTCTGTGGCGGGGCAGTGTCGGCAACATCGCCGGCAAGGGGCATTGTCCGAAGGTACAGCTGCCGCCGAGGCCGGCTGGCTCCTAATCTCTGGGCCAAGGTGGAAGGACCGCCCGCCGGACCTTCGGGGCATGGGCTATTCGTATTCTGGGGAGAATCGTTAGTGATGAACCACAAGCATCTGAGCATCGCCATTGCCTGCGCGCTGCTGGCACCATCGGCATGGGCCCAGGACACCACAGAGTCGATGCCGCCACCGTCTTCCAGCGAGGCCACATCGCTCGATGCGGTCGTGGTGACTGCACGGCGTCGCAGCGAATGGCTGCAGGACGTGCCTGTCGCCGTGTCGAGCTTCAGCGAACGGCGGCTGTCGGAGCTTCAGGCTGACGACATCTCCGGCATCCAGTATTCGGTCCCGAACCTCTATCTGGATCAGGGGGACGGTGCGAACTCGGTGATCTATCTGCGCGGCATCGGCCAGAATGATTCCCTTGCGTTTGCCGACCCGGGGGTGGGTGTATATATCGACGACGTCTTCATCGCCCGTTCGCAGGCAGCGTTCCTGGAGATATTCGACGTCAACCGGATCGAGGTGCTGCGTGGTCCACAGGGAACCCTGTATGGCCGCAATACGATCGGCGGCGCGGTCAAATTCATCTCGGCGCCCCCACCGCACACTCTTGGCGGCTACCTGGAAGCGGGAGCCGGCAATTATGACGAACGTATCCTCAAGGGTCGTCTGGGAGGGCCGTTGATCGATGGCACCCTGAACGGCAAGGTCGCTTTCGCCTATTCCGCTCGCGATGGTTACGCCGACAACACCGTGGATGGAGCGGGCGACGGTGACAAGAACAGCCTCTCTGGCCGTGCCGCACTCGACTGGAAGCCAACCGACGCGCTCCAGGTACTGTTCAGTGTCGACGGGAAGCGCGATCGGCCGGATACCTCGCGCAGTCCGGTGCGCGAGACGCCCATCACCGGCGCCACGCCTGACGGCACCCTCGTCACGTTCCCGGCGGCAAGGGACCCGTATGTCGTTGATGTCAACGCCAATGGCCTGTCGGACCTGACTGCCTCGGGCGCTTCGGTGACCGCGCGTTACCTCGCGTCGGACGCGGTTTCGCTGGAATCGATCACCGCCTTCCGCGACATGGATTTCGACCTGAATCTGGACGTCGACGGCTCGCCCCTGCCCATCCTGGACATCCTGTTGCTGGAGGACCAAAACCAGTTCAGCCAGGAACTCCGCGCAAGTTACGACGCAGGCGGCGCCCTGGTTGCCACGGCGGGGCTGTACTACTTCCATGACGATGACACGACCTTCTCGGGCGTGGACAACGGCGCGGCGACATTCTTCGGTTTCCCGGTCACCTTCTTCGGCTTCCCCAGTTCGAGCCTCGCCGAAACGAGGCAGGACACCAAGTCGTACGCCGCATTCGCCGATGCGTCGTACGCCTTCAGTGACAAGCTTGCCGTCGGCCTTGGGCTTCGTTACACCTACGAGGAGAAGTCCTCGAGACGCAC
>DATHRJ010000252.1:0-1842 GCA_035465455.1 Lysobacter sp. | reverse complement strand
CGTTGGCCGGATCGGCCGCGTCGCGCGCCGGCACGGTCTCGACCGCGGCCGGCCGGCTCATGCCGAACACCACCAGCACGCCCAGCAGCACGGCGACCGCCCCGAGGATCCACGGCCACTTCCGGCGCCGCGGCTTCCGGTGGCCGGGACGGCGCTCGATGCGCAACTGCTTGAGGAGTTCTTCCGGGCGGCTCATTCGGAAATCCGAGGCGGCAACGGCGCCCAGTGTGACCGCTGTTCCGGTCAGGGCCAACCGGTGCGCAGGCGCTTGCGCGCCGTTGCCGTCATGCGATCAGGTGCGGTCGGCGCACCGGGCCTGCAGCATCGCGAATGCCGAACGCAGGCCCTGCGCCTCGCCGCCGCAAGGCCGGCCCGGGCGGTCGGCGTCGTTCCACGCATACACGTCCAGGTGCGCCCACGCCTGCTGCTCCGGCACGAAGCGCTCCAGGTACAGTGCCGCGGCGATGCTCCCGGCCATGCGTGATGGTCCGCTGTTGGCGAGGTCGGCGATCGAGCTGGTGAGATAGCGCAGGTACGGTCGCCACAGCGGCATGCGCCACAGCGGGTCGCGCTGCTGCGCGGCGGCAGCGAGCCACTGCGTCGCCAGCGCCTCGTCATTGCTGTACAGCGCCGGCAGGTCGGGCCCGAGCGCGATCCGCGCCGCACCGGTCAGGGTGGCGAAATCCAGCAGCAGGTCCGGCGCCAGCTCACCGGCGTAGGTCAGTGCATCGCCGAGCACCACGCGGCCCTCGGCGTCGGTGTTGTCGATCTCCACGCTGGCTCCGGCGCGCGTGGCGATCACCTCGCCGGGACGGAACGATTCCGGGCCCAGTGCGTTCTCGACCGCCGGCACCAGCAGGGTGATGCGCAGCGGCAGCCTGCGTGCCATCACCAGCTCGGCCAGCGCGATCGCGTGCGCGGCGCCGCCCATGTCCTTTTTCATGTTGCGCATGCCGTCGGCGACCTTGATGTTGAGGCCGCCGGTGTCGAAGCACACGCCCTTGCCGACGATCGCGACATGCGGATGCCCGGCATCGTCATCGCCCCAGTGCAGCATGACCAGGCGCGGCGCGCGGTGCGAGGCGCGGCCGACGGCATGGATCGCGGGGAAGTTCTGGGTCAGCAGGTCGTCGCCGGAAATCACCTGGATCCTCGCGCCATGGCGCTCGGCGATCTCGCAGGCGACCGATTCGAGCTGGTCCGGGCCCATGTGTTCGGTCGGGGTGTTGACCAGGTCGCGCACGCGAATGCAGGCGGCGAGCACGTCGAGCGCCTCGGCCTGCTGGTCGTCCTGCGTCGGCGCGGACTGGATCAGCAGTTGCGCCGGCTGGCGCGGCGGCTGCTTGTAGCGGTCGAAGCGGTATGCACCCAGGCCCCAGCCCAGCTGGAGCGCCGCGAGCGCCGCTGGCTCCAACTCGCCGTGCAGGCGCCAGGCACGCGCCGGCAATCCGAACGGTGCGTGCGCGTACGAATACGGGTCCAGAGGATCGCCGATGCCAAGCACCGCCGCGGCGATGCGGCCGTCTTCGCCGGGAAGGGCAAGCACGCTCCCGGGCGCGCCATCGAAGCCCTGTGCGTCCAGCCATGCGCTCGCCTGCGGGCTCTGCGCGGCATGCCAGCTGGCAAAGGTCGAGCGTGCGACCACGTGCAGCGGGAGGGCATCGGCGTCGGCGTCGGTGAAGCCTTTCATGTGGGGCATGCGGGAGTCCGTGCAGGAGATCGGGTGGCGTCGAGCCAGTCGGCGAGGGCGCCGAGGCCGGGCAGTTGGAGATCGGGTGGCGCGTCCGGATGCGGCCACGCGCGCGCTGCCCCGTCGGGTCCGGGACGATTGATCCAGCAGCT
>DATHRJ010000251.1:0-16442 GCA_035465455.1 Lysobacter sp. | reverse complement strand
AACGAATTTCCTTGGCAGCCATGGTTGTTACCTCGAAACGTGATGCGAAATAGGGGAGTTGGAATCAGGTGTTGCGGGTGAAGCGGCCGCGATTCCGGCTCAGCCGAGGATCGCGAAGATGTCGTCTTCCTTCACCACCAGGATGTCGACGCCGTCCAGCTTCACTTCGGTGCCGCTGTACTTGCCGAACAGGACCTTGTCGCCGACCTTGACCTTGGGCGCGCGCACGCTGCCGTTGTCGAGCGTCTTGCCTTCGCCGACCGCGATCACTTCGCCCTTGATCGGCTTTTCGGTCGCCGAGTCCGGGATCACGATGCCGCCGGCGGACATCTTTTCTTCTTCCATGCGCTTGATGACCACGCGGTCGAACAGCGGCTTGATATTCATGGCAACCCTCTCGCTAGTGTAAGTAATTGAAACAACGGGAAAAGACGACAAATGTTAGCAGTCGCCCCCGACGAGTGCCAATACTGCAGGCGCAGCAACAGGCCGCGGCGGGACTGCGAGTGAGATGGGGTGGCGGAATGCCGATTCAAGGGCGGGTCAGGAAAGACGCTAGCCGGCGGCGCACTGCAGCGGGCTGGTGAACCCAGGCCGGGCGCGCGGCACAAAAAAGAAGAGCGTGGCCCGAAAGCACACGCTCTTTAGTGGTCTGGGGATGGCTCTCCAGCACGGCGCCATCCTGCGCCCCCTCCCCAAACCGACCCCTTGTCAAAAGTCCGGCGTCCTGGCCCGACGGAGCAATAGTGGTCCAGCGAACGCGCATTGCCCAGCCCCGGAGTAGCCAATTCTCAGCTACCATTGGTATCACAAGGGTGTGACCAACCTCATGTTTCTTCAGCTTTTGCATGTGCAAACTGGCGTCATGGCTACCAAAGGAGAACACCTTGAAGTTACTTTTAGTGGCAAGGGCAAATACGGTAGCCGCGGTTGTTGACCTGGCGCGCGCGGACATTGGCACCAGCGACTCCGGCGGCCGCCGATGAGCGCGCAGCAGCGCATGCGCCTGGCCCGCCGCCATGCCGGCATGTCGCAGGCCGCGCTTGCCAAGGCCGTGGGCGTACAACGCAGTGCGGTCAGCCATTGGGAGGCCGTGGTTGGCAAGTCGCCGAACGCCGCGCACCTGCGCGAGGCGGCGCTGGTGACCGGCGTGCAGTTCGAATGGCTGGCGACCGGCCGCGGGCGCATGAATCTGTCCAGCGAGGTCGCGCTGGATTCGGTCGCCACCGCCGAAGCGTTGCTGGTCGACGACCCCCTGGAGCTGCGGCTGATCGCGGCCTTCCGCGATGCGCCTCCGCGCGCGCAGGTGCCGCTGGTGGAGATCGCCGAACAACTGGCCGGCCAGCGCACCGGCCGGCCGCGCGGCGGCAAACCGGACTTGCGCTGACCCTGGATCGCCGATCGGGCGCCTGCCGGCGCAGTCTTTGACGTGCTGGGCTAGGCTATGCACCCGTTTGCAGCCGCCCACCGATGCCCGTCCTGCTCTGCCTGTGCACCTGCCCCGACCCCGCTTGCGCCGATGCCATCGCCGCCGCGCTGGTGGACGAGCGCCTGGCGGCCTGCGTGAACCAGCTGCCCGGCCTGCGATCGGTGTATCGCTGGGAGGACAAGGTCGAGCGGGCCGAGGAAGTGCTGTTGCTGATCAAGACCACCGGCGACCGCCTGCCGGCTCTGACCGCCCGCGTGCAGGCGCTGCATCCGTATGAACTGCCCGAACTGATCGCGGTCGAAGCAACCGGCGGTCTCGCCCCATACCTGGCCTGGGTGGCCGAACAGACCCGTGAAGATGACCGCTGACCGCAAGCCGCAAGCCTCCCTTAGTCCCCGTTGGTTGCCCGCGGTGACCCGCGCCATGGCGCTGCTGTCGTTGCTGCTGGTCGCGCCGGCGCTGGCGGCGATCGACGAGGACGACCTGCTGCCGGTCGACGAGGCGTTCGTGCTGAGCGCGCAGCCGGCAACGTCCGGAGCGATCGCGGTCAACTGGAAGATCGCCGACGGCTATTACCTTTACCGGCACCGCATTTCGGTCAAGGCGGACGCCGGCTTTGCCGCGCAGCCTCTGCAACTGCCGAAGGGCAAGGCCTACGAGGACGAATTCTTCGGCAAGGTGGAGACCTACCGCGGCGCCCTGGCGGCACGCCTCCCCGGGGAGGCCCGCGCCCCCAACACGACGCTCACGATCAGCTATCAGGGCTGCGCCGATGCGGGCATCTGCTATCCGCCGCAGACGCGCCAGGTCAAGGTGGCACTGGCGGCCGCAACGCCGCCGGCGTCGCCACCGGCCTTCGGCAGCCGCGTCGGTGCGGCGCTGGGCAATGCCGCATCCAGCCTGCTGGGCAACGCCACGCGCACTGGCGTCGATGCCCTGCCGCTGCCGCCGGAAAGCGCGTTCGGCTTCGAGGCGATCGCCGGCGACGGCAACACCCTGCTGCTGCGCTTCACCCCGGCACCCGGGTATTACCTCTATCGGGACAGGACCACGCTGAAGCTCGCCGGTGATGGCTTCACCCTGGGCGCGCCGCGGTGGCCGGCCGGGACCGCGCACGAGGACGAATATTTCGGGCGCACGGTGGCGTATTTCGACCGCATCGACGTCCCGGTGCCGCTGCAGCGATCGCAGCCCGGCCCGGCACGGGTGACCTTGCACGCGAGCTTCCAGGGCTGCCAGACCGATGGCATCTGCTATCCGCCGATGACCCGGTCGCTCGACATCGAACTTCCGGCCGGCACGATCACGGCGGCGGCGCCGACCGCGTCCCCCACCGGCACCACGGCGGCGGCGGCTGCTGCCGATCCGTCCGGCGCAGCCTCAGCACCGGTCGAGGCGCACGCCGAGGGCGATCCGGCCGCTGTCGTGGCTGGCACGCCCGGCTCGACCCCGGCGACCAGCAGCACGCGACCGGCTGCGGCCGACGCCGCGCCGCAGGGCGAGGACGGCCTGCTGGCCGCGGCGATGTCCGGACCGAACCGCTGGTGGGCGCTGCTGAGCTTCTTCGGCTTCGGCCTGCTGCTGGCGTTCACGCCGTGCGTGCTGCCGATGATCCCGATCCTCTCGGGCCTGATCGCCGGCCACGGCCCCGGCATGGGCACGCGCCAGGCATTCACGCTGTCGCTGGTGTACGTGCTGGCCAGCGCGGTGGTGTTCACCGTCGCCGGGGTGATCGCCGGTCTGGTCGGCGCGAACCTGCAGATCGCGTTCCAGACCCCGTGGGTGATCGCGGCGTTCGCGCTGCTGTTCGTCGCGCTCGCGCTGTCCAGCTTCGGCTTGTACGAACTGCAGCTGCCGGCGGCACTGCGCAACCGGCTGGGCGCGCTCACCAATCGCCAGCACGGCGGCTCGCTGGCCGGGGTGGCGGTGATGGGCGCGCTGTCGGCGCTGATCGTCGGCCCGTGCGTGGCCCCGCCGCTGGCCGCGGCGGTGCTGTACATCGGCCAGACCCAGGACCCGGTGTTCGGCGGCGCGGCGTTGTTCCTGCTGGCGATGGGCATGGGCGTGCCGCTGATCGCGTTCGGCATCGCCGCCGGGCGCGGGCTGCCGACCAGCGGCCCATGGATGCTCGCGGTGCAACGCGCGTTCGGGTTCGTGTTCCTCGGGCTGGCGATATGGATGCTGTCGCGGGTGCTGCCGGGTGCCGCGACACTCGCGCTATGGGGCGCGCTGGCGTTGGCGGCCGCAGCGATGGTCGCCATGGCGGCCAGCAAGCCGGCGAGCGGCGACGGCGTGCGCACGCTGGGCTGGACGTTCGCGGCGCTGCTCGGCGTCGTGGGTGGCGCACAGGTGGTCGGCGCGCTGGCCGGCAGCCACGACCCGCTGCAGCCGCTGGCCGGACTGCGCGATGGCGGTGCTGCCGAGGCGCGCGAACTGCCGTTCCGCAAGATCAAGTCGCTGGCCGACCTCGACCGCGAAGTCGCCGCAGCGCAGGCCACCGGCCAGCCGCTGCTGCTGGATTTCTACGCCGACTGGTGCGTGGCCTGCAAGGAGATGGAGAAGTACACCTTCCCGGACCCCGCGGTCCACGCAGCACTGACCGGCTTCGTGCTGCTCAAGGTCGACGTCACCGCCAACGACGCGATCGACCAGGCGCTGATGAAGCGCCTGGGCATCATCGGTCCGCCGGCGACCCTGTATTACATCGACGGGGCCGAACGCCGCGACCTGCGGCTGTTCGGGTTCGAGAAAGCCGCGCCCTTCGTGGCCCGCGCCGGGCGCGCAACCGTGCCGGCCGCGGGCGCCGGCGCGGCGCCATAGCCGATGTCGACCACCAGCCGGATCGTGCTGGTCGCGGTGATCGCCGGCCTGCTGGGCGTCGTCGCCGGGATCGCGATCAATGGGCCGGGACCGCTGTTGGGCCCTGCGCTGCGCACCGAACTGGGCCAGCGCGTGCTGCAGCGGGCAGTGGCGGTGCATGCGCCCCCCACCCCCGCGGGGCTTGTGGTCGCGGCGCGCGGCGAACGCATGCCGCCGCTGGCGCTGGCGGATCTCGACGGCAGGCCGGTGGCGCTGCCAAAGGCGTTTGCCGGCCGCCCGATGCTGATCAACTTCTGGGCCAGCTGGTGTGGTCCCTGCATCGAGGAGATGCCGGAACTGGATCGCTACGCGGCGGCAACGGGCCCGAACGGCGCGCAAGTGGTTGGTATCGCGCTGGATCGGCCCGACGACGTGCGCGCATTCCTGCAGCACACGCCGGTCGCCTATCCGATCCTGATCGATGTGCCCGGGCCGCGCGACAGCAGCGTGCAACTGGGCAACCCGAAGGGCGTGCTGCCCTACACTGCGCTGATCGGCGCCGACGGGCGCCTGTTGAAGCAGAAGATCGGGCCATTCGCCCCCGGCGAGATCGAGGCATGGGTGCGGCCGTGATGCCTTCGGGCCTCGAAACTCAAACAGTTGCTTAAATTGCGACATCTTCGCCGAAACGGCGGTCAACTTCTGGACAGCAACGAATCGGTCGCGCACACTCCGGCCTTTCCGCAGTCTAGGGCCCCGGCCGAATGGCAACCCTGCTGGTCCTGCACGGCCCCAACCTGAACCTGCTGGGCGAGCGCGAGCCGGCGATCTATGGCCGCAGCACGCTGGCCGAGATCGACGCCGCGCTGCACGCCCAGGCCGAAGCGAGCGGGCACGTGCTGGTGAGCCTGCAGTCCAATGCCGAGCACGAACTGGTCGAGCGGGTGCAGGCGGCGCGGGGCGACGGCACCGCGCTGATCGTTCTCAATCCGGCCGCCTTCACCCATACCAGCGTGGCGCTGCGCGACGCGCTGGCGGCGGTGGCGATCCCGTTCATCGAGGTCCACCTGTCCAACCCGCACCGGCGCGAGCCGTTCCGCCACCACAGCTATTTCAGCGATCTCGCCCTGGGCGTGGTCGCCGGCTTCGGCGCCGACAGCTACCGCTACGCGCTGGATGCCGCGCTGGCGTGGCTCGAGCGCCGGGCGCATCCCGATACCACCACCGACTGAGCCGCGGTTCGCGTCTCGCCACCTCCAACCCGCACCACAACCGAGGCCCGCCATGGACCTGCGCAAGATCAAGAAGCTGATCGACCTGCTCGAAGAGTCGAACCTCTGCGAAATCGAGATCAAGGAAGGCGAGGAGTCGGTCCGGCTCGCGCGCACGCCGCGCGGCGGCCAGATGGTGATGGCCCCGGCGATGCAGGCCCCGGCCCACCACGCGCAAAACCCCGAGCGCCCTGCGTCGATGCCGATGCACTCGCCGACCGAAGCGGCCACCGGCGGCCACGCCAAGGGCCACTCCGAGTTGCCCGACGGCCACGTCGTGCGCGCGCCGATGGTCGGCACGTTCTACACCTCGCCATCGCCGGACAAGCCGCCGTTCGTGACCGTGGGCCAGGCGGTCAAGGCCGGCGAGACGCTGGCGATCATCGAGGCGATGAAGATGTTCAACCCGATCGAGGCGGACGTGTCCGGCACCGTGCTCAAGGTGCTGGCCGAGAGCGGCCAGCCGGTCGAGTTCGACGAGCCGCTGTTTGTCATCGGGTGAAGCGGGAATGGGCAAGGGAATGGGAACTGCCGACACGTCGCGGCCCTGCCCCCGCCCCACCCGCTTTCAGAATACTTCCGGGCACCGGGCGAAAGGCAGGGAGCGATGCGTTCGTCGTTTCCCCAGCCCCATTCCCCTTCCCGCTTTTGAGTGAGAGCCATGCTCGATAAAGTCGTCATCGCCAACCGCGGCGAGATCGCGCTGCGCATCCTGCGCGCGTGCCACGCCCTGGGCATCCGCACGGTCGCGGTGCATTCCACCGTCGACCGCAACCTCAAGCACGTCGCAATGGCCGACGAGTCGGTATGCATCGGCCCGGCCGCCTCCAGCGGCAGTTACCTCAACATGGCCTCGATCATCGCCGCCGCCGAAGTCACCGACGCGCAGGCGATCCACCCCGGCTATGGCTTTCTCAGCGAGAACGCCGACTTCGCCGACCGTGTCGAGCAGTCGGGCTTCATCTTCATCGGGCCGAAGGCCGACACGATCCGGCTGATGGGCGACAAGGTCGAGGCGATCCGCGCGATGAAGGAAGCCGGCGTGCCGTGCGTGCCCGGTAGCGGCGGCCCGCTGGGCGACGACGCGGCAACCAACGCCGGCATCGCGCGCGAGATCGGCTACCCGGTGATCGTCAAGGCCGCCGGCGGCGGCGGCGGCCGCGGCATGCGCGTGGTGCATACCGAAGCGGCACTGGCCACGGCGGTGTCGACCACGCGCTCGGAAGCCAAGGCCGCGTTCGGCAACGACATGCTGTACATGGAGAAGTTCCTCGAGAACCCGCGCCACATCGAGATCCAGATCCTCGCCGACGGCCAGGGCAACGCGATCCACCTGGGCGAGCGCGACTGCTCGATGCAGCGCCGCCACCAGAAGGTGGTCGAGGAAGCACCGGCACCGGGCATCACCCCCGAGCAACGCGCGCAGATCGGCAAGGTCTGCGTCGACGCCTGCGTGCGCATCGGCTACCGCGGCGCCGGCACGTTCGAGTTCCTCTACGAGGACGGGCGCTTCTACTTCATCGAGATGAACACCCGCATCCAGGTCGAGCATCCGGTCACCGAGATGATCACCGGCGTCGACCTGGTGCGCGAGCAGCTGATGATCGCCGCCGGCCACAAGCTTTCGATCAGGCAAAGCGACATCGTGATCGATGGCCACGCGATCGAGTGCCGGATCAACGCCGAGGACCCGGACACGTTCATGCCGAGCCCGGGGCTGATCCAGCACTTTCACGCCCCCGGCGGCCCCGGCGTGCGCGTGGACAGCCACATCTACGAGGGCTACCGCGTGCCGCCGACCTACGACTCGATGATCGGCAAGCTGATCGTGCACGGCCGCG
The DNA here is from genome assembly GCA_035465455.1 of Lysobacter sp. GTDB lineage: Bacteria > Pseudomonadota > Gammaproteobacteria > Xanthomonadales > Xanthomonadaceae > Lysobacter_K. The sequence continues at coordinate 9,102 of DATHRJ010000251.1, read as the reverse complement.
ACCGCGAGACCGCGATCGCGCGCATGCGCGTGGCGCTCAACGAGATGGTCGTGGACGGCATCAAGACCAACATCGCGCTGCAGCAGCGCATCCTCTCCGACGTCGGCTTCCAGCAGGGCGGCGCGAACATCCACTACCTCGAGAAGCGGCTGAAGGAACAGAAGGAAAAGTCGCTGTCGATCGTGTGATTTTCCGCTCGCCCAGAAGTATTCCGCGGCTGCTGGAAAGCGGTTAGCGCGGAACTCCGAAGCCCCGGGTGCGCTGCGCTTACCCGGGCTACGCGATGTTTGCCCGCAGCGACTCCTGCACGCCGTACAACCGCGATCGACGCCGACATGCCCTTCCTCGAACTCTCCCTGCCCTGCACCGAAGCCCAGCAGCCGCGCTATGAGCGCGCGCTGGAAAGCGTCGGTGCGCTTGCGGTCACCCTGGTCGACGCGCATGCCGACGCCGCCGACGAGCAGGCGATCTTCGAGCCCGGGGTCGGGCAGACGCCGTTGTGGGGCGAGATGGTGCTGACCGCGCTGTTCCCCGGCGGCACCTCGTCGGACCTGCTGCAACACGCGCTGGTCGCGGCCGACGAAGGCCTGGACTGGTCGCGCGCGGAATTCCGCGAGGTCGCCGACCAGGACTGGGAGCGCGCATGGATGGACCAGTACGAGCCGCTGCAGTTCGGCACGCGCACCTGGATCGTGCCGTGGAACCACGACCTGCCCGAGGGTGCCGATGCGGTGGACGCGGCGGTGGTGCGCCTTGATCCGGGTCTCGCGTTCGGCTCCGGCACCCACCCGACCACCGCGCTGTGCCTGCAGTGGCTGGATGCGATTGCAAGCCGTGGCGCGTTGCGCGATGCCGAGGTGCTCGACTTCGGCTGCGGCAGCGGCATCCTCGCGCTGGCGGCGCTGAAGCTCGGCGCCGCGCGCGCTGTCGGGGTCGACAACGACCCGCAGGCGCTGATCGCCACGCGCGACAACGCCGACCGCAATGAAGTCGGCGATCGCCTCGCGGTGTACATGCCGCAGGACGAGCCGGTGCAGGCCTATCCGGTGGTGGTCGCCAACATCCTCGCATCGGCGCTGATCGCGCTGGCCGATGTGCTGGCCGCGCGCGTCGCCCCCGGCGGGCGCATCGCCCTGTCGGGGATCCTGGCCGGTCAGGAGGACGAGGTGCTGGCGCGGTTCGACGAGCATTTCCTCGAACTGCATGCGCAACGCCTGGACGACTGGATCCGCATCACCGGCGTGCGCCGCAGCTGACCAGTCGACTGCCAGCGCGGATTGGCGGCGCCGAGCGTGCCGCAATGCTTGATCGCGGTCACAGCGCACCACGTCCACGACGGCGGCCGCCGCAGCGCGCTCGGCTAAACTGCCCGGGATGTTCGTCCCCTGCCCGCACTGCGGATTCCCGCTCGCGCTGATCGTCTCCAAAGACGGTGCCGCGCAGAGCTGCCCACGATGTGACGGCGCGCTGCCCGGCGGCGGCGCGGCGGCGGTGAGCTCGCTGCCGGCCCTGTCACCCGACAACACCGCCGCGGAAGCCCGGCCTGCTGAAGCGGACATCGGGGTGGTTGCCGGCACCGAGGCCGATGACGGTCTCGCCGCCGCGCCCGATCCGGTCGCATCGCTGATCGCGGTCGACGCCGCGACGCCTGCCGCACCCGCAGCGGCGGAGCCCGCCAAGCCGCGCGCGGCCACCGCGGCTCCGGCCGCGCGCCAACGTGGCCGCAGGCCGGGCACGCCGAGCTTTGCGCGCACCGCGCACGATGCCGCCGTCCCCCTGGGGCCACGGTGGCCCGGGCTGGTCGTGATTGCCGCGTTGCTGCTGGTACTCGCCCTCCAGTTGCTGCTGGCCGAGCGCGCCGCACTGGCCGCAAGCACGCAGTGGCGACCGCTGATCGCACGCGTTTGCGCGGCGCTGCTGTGCGAGCTGCCTTCGTGGCACGAACCGGAGGCGATCGCGATGCTCGATCGCGGCGTGCAGCCGCACCCGCAGCGTCCCGGCGTGCTGGCGGTGCGCGCGAGTTTCCGCAACGACGCGCGCTTTCCGCAGCCATGGCCGATGCTGCTGTTGAACCTGGCCGATGTCGATGGCCGCCCCGTCGCACAAGGACTCTTGTCTCCGCGCGAATACGGTGCGCCCGCCGATGGCGCAATGCCGCTGGCGCCGGGCCAGGTCGCCAGCGTGGGGTTCGCGGTGCGTGAGCCGGAGCCGCGCAGCGTCGCGTTCTCGTTCGAGTTCCGGTGAATGCCCGCCGCGGTGGCCCTGCCGGTTCCGGCGCGCTAGACTCGCCGTCCCGTCGGGCGCGCACCTATCGCCGCCGCACCAGCGCGACGGACACGCCTTGGGGGGAAGCAATTGAACGCCGCAGCCGAACGTCCCGAATCCAGCCGCTCCGGCCCCAAGACCCCCCTGCGCGAGCATGTCGCGACCTCGATCAAGCGCTATCTCGGCGACCTCAACGGCTGCGATGTCGGCAACCTGTACGAGATTGCGTTGCGCGAGTTGGAGATCCCGCTGTTCGTTGAAGTGCTGGGCCACTGCGACGGCAACCAGAGCCGTGCGGCGGTGATGCTGGGCATCCATCGCGCGACGCTGCGCAAGAAGTTGCGCGACTACGGCCTGGCCTGACCGGCGCGTGTGCGCGTACCTGCGCGCACCTGGTCGATTCGCCCGCGCCGAACCGGCGGCCCGAACCACCTGGACAAGGCAGCACCGCGGCCGCCGCTATAATTCGCCGTTCCCCTGCCTCAGACCGGACTCATGCCTCCCGAACGCCTGCCTGGCCACCCGCTCAAGATCACGCGGGCGCTGCTGTCCGTGTCCGACAAGTCCGGCCTGATCGACCTTGCCCGCGCGCTGGCCGCACGCGGTGTCGAACTGCTGTCCACCGGCGGCACCGCCAAGGCGATCCGCGATGCCGGGCTGCCGGTGCGCGATGTCGCCGAGGTCACCGGCTTTCCGGAGATGATGGACGGCCGCGTCAAGACCCTGCATCCGATGATCCACGGCGGCCTGCTCGGGCGCAGCGGCGTCGATGACGCGGTGATGGCGCAACACGGCATCGCCCCGATCGACCTGCTGGTGCTGAACCTGTATCCCTTCGAGCAGGTGGCGGCGAATCCCGGCAGCAGCTTCGACGAGGTGATCGAGAACATCGACATCGGCGGCCCGGCGATGCTGCGTTCGGCGGCCAAGAATTTTTCTCGGGTCGCGGTGGCGACCGATCCGGCGCAGTACGCCGGCCTGCTCTCCGAGCTGGAGGCGCATGACGGCATGTTGTCGGCGCAGACGCGCTTCGCGCTCGCGGTAGCCGCGTTCAACCGCGTCGCCCAGTACGACGCGGCGATCAGCAACCACCTGTCCGCGCTGGATGACGCGCACGCCCCGCAGCTGTTCCCCGCCCAGTCCAACAGCTCCTTCGTCAAGGTCATGGACCTGCGCTACGGTGAAAACCCGCACCAGCACGGCGCGTTCTACCGCGACCTGCACCCGGTGCCGGGCACGCTGGCGACGTTCACCCAGCTGCAGGGCAAGGAACTGAGCTTCAACAACCTGGCCGATGCCGACGCCGCATGGGAATGCGTGCGCCAGTTCGACGCCAGCGCCTGCGTGATCGTCAAGCACGCCAACCCGTGCGGCGCGGCCGAGGGCAGCGGTTGCGGCGACGCGTACGAGGCGGCGTATGCGACCGATCCGACCTCCGCGTTCGGCGGCATCATCGCGTTCAACCGCAAGCTCGATGCAGCCACCGCCAAGACCATCCTCGACCGCCAGTTCGTCGAGGTGCTGATCGCACCGGACTACGACGAGGCCGCGCTGGAGTACGCGCGCAAGAAGGCCAACGTGCGCGTGCTGAGGATTCCGCACGGCGAAGGCCGCAACAACTTCGACATCAAGCGCGTCGGTTCCGGCCTGCTGATGCAGACCAGCGACAATCGCGATGTCACCCGCGACGAGCTCAGGATCGTCACCCGACGCGCGCCGACCCCGGCCGAACTGGACGACCTGTTGTTCGCCTGGCGCATCGCCAAGTACGTCAAGTCCAACGCCATCGTCTATGCGCGCGGGCACCGCACCATCGGTGTCGGCGCCGGACAGATGAGCCGCATCGTCAGCGCGAAGATCGCCGCGCTCAAGGCCGAGGAAGCCGGGCTGGTGGTGCCGGGTTCGGCAATGGCCAGCGACGCGTTCTTCCCGTTCCGCGACGGCATCGACGCCGCCGCCAGCGCCGGCATCCGCGCGGTGATCCAGCCGGGCGGCTCGATGCGCGACGCCGAGGTGATCGCCGCGGCCGACGAGCACGACCTGGCGATGGTGTTCACCGGCGTGCGCCACTTCCGGCACTGACCGATGACCGCGCTGCTGCTGGTCCTGGGCCTGGTCGCACTGCTGTCGGGCGCCGAGATACTGGTGCGCGGCGCCTCGCGGCTGGCGGCCGCCACCGGGCTGTCGCCGCTGGTGATCGGCCTGACCGTGGTCGCGTTCGGTACCAGCGCGCCGGAACTGGCGGTCGGCATCGATTCGGTGCAACGCGGCGTGTCGGGCATCGCGATCGGCAACGTGATCGGCAGCAACGTCGCCAACGTGCTGCTGATCCTGGGCATCAGCGCGCTGGTGACGCCGCTGGTGGTGTCGCGGCAGCTGGTGTGGCTCGACGTGCCGGTGATGATCGGCTGTTCGTTTCTGGTGTTTGCGCTGGCCTACGACGGCAACCTCAGCCGCATCGAAGGCGGGGGGCTGGCACTGCTGGCAGTCGCGTACGTCGGCTGGCTGATCCGGATCGCGCGGCGCGAGTCGGCCGCGGCGGCCGAGGCCAACGGTTCCCCGCCGCCGCGCGGCCGCTGGAGCTGGGCGGTCGACGTCGCGCTGGTGCTCGGCGGCCTTGGCCTGCTGGTGCTGGGTGCGCGTTGGCTGGTGCAGTCGGCGGTCGCGATTGCCCAGGCGCTCGGCCTGAGCGAACTGGTGATCGGCCTGACCGTGATCGCGGTCGGCACCTCGCTGCCGGAGATCGCGACCTCGGTGATGGCTGCCGTGCGCGGGCAGCGCGACCTCGCGGTGGGCAACATCGTCGGCAGCAACGTGCTGAACCTGCTGGTGGTGCTGGGCCTGACCGCGGTGGTCGCGCCCTCCGGGATCCCGGTCAATGCAGCCGCGATCCACTTCGACTTCCCGGTAATGATCGCCACCGCGGTCGCCTGCCTGCCGATCTTCTTCACCGGCCACTGCATCCAGCGTTGGGAAGGCGCGGTGTTCCTGGGCTATTACATCGCCTACACCGCCTACCTGCTGCTGGATGCTGCCGGCCACGACGCGTTGCCGGCATTCAGCATCGCGATGATGCAGTTCGTGCTGCCGCTGACCGTGATCACCCTGGGCATCGTGTCGATGCGCGCCCTGCATGAGCGGCGTCGCGGTGGCACCAGCAATTAGCTGCCGGCGTCAGCGCCGGGCCGGGTCACGCCAGATCTCGTGGTCGACGCCATCACCCAGTTCGGGGTGGTCGGCGGCGTCGAAGCTGGGCGAGCGACCCTCGCGCAACTGGCGTTCGTAATCGCGGGTCAACCTGACCACCACGCCCGACAGCAGCAGCAGCGCCACCAGGTTGATCGACGCCATGATCGCCATCGCCGCGTCGGCGGCGTCCCACACCAGCTGCACCTTGGAATACACGCCCCACACGATCACCAGCAGCGCGGCCACGCGCAATGCGAACAGGCTCCTGCGCCCCCCGCCCAGGTACAGCAGCGCGCTTTCGGCGTAGGCGTAATTGCCCAGGATGGTGGTGAACGCGAAGAAGAACAGCGCGATCGCGACGAAGTAGGTCCCCCAGCCGCCGAAGAACACCGTCATCGCGCGCTGGGTGATCTGCACGCCATCGCCGCCCTCGCCGAGCACGCCCGACAGCAGGATCACCAGCGCGGTCGCGGTGCAGATCAGCAGGGGCTCGATGAACACGCCCAGTGCCTGCACCAGCCCCTGGCTGGCGGGATGGTGCGGCACCGGCGTCGCCGCGGCCGCCACGTTCGGCGCGCTGCCCATGCCGGCCTCGTTGGAATACAGACCGCGGCGCACGCCGTTGAGCATCGCCGCGGTGAGCCCGCCGAGCACGCCGCCCACCGCCGGCTCCAGCCCGAACGCGCTGCGCATGACCAGGCCCAGCGCCGCGGGCACCTCGTCGATATGGCCGATCACCACCCATGCGGCCAGGCCGAGGTAGGCCAGCGCCATGAACGGCACCGCCCATTGCGCGAACCGCGCGACCGAACGCAGGCCGCCGAAGATGATCGCGGCCGTCAGCAGCACCAGCCCCGACGCGATCTGCGCGCGGCTGAAGCCGAAGGCATCGCCGAGCGCCTGGCCCATCGCGTTGGCGTGCACGCTGCTGAAGATCAGGCCGTAGGAGAACACCAGGCACAGCGCGAACGCGGTCGCCATCCATTTGCTGCGCAGGCCCCGGGCCATGTAGTGCGCGGGGCCGCCGCGATACTGGCCGGACGCGTCGCGCACCTTGTACAGCTGCGCCAGGCTGCTCTCGGCGTACGCGGTGGCCATGCCGAGCGCGGCCGTACACCACATCCAGAACAGCGCGCCGGGTCCGCCCAGGCTCAGCGCGATCGCCACGCCGGCCAGGTTGCCGGTGCCGACCCGCGAGGCCAGGCTGGTCATCAGGGCCTGGAACGGCGAGATGCCGGCGGCATCGGACCTGCCTCCCAGCGCGATCACCCGCAGCATGTGCGGGAACCGGCGCACCTGCAGCAACTTCAGGCGCACCGTGAAGTACAGGCCCACCGCGAGCAGCCCGTAGGTCAGCAGGTAATCCCAGAGCACCCGGTTGACCAGGCCGATCGCCGGATCGAGCAGTGCGGCGACGCCGTCGAGCACGAAATCCACGTGGTTCCCCTGTATTGCCTGGCTGCGCGGCCGGTGCCGACGTGATCTTGCCAGCGCCCCCGACCGGGCGATCGTAGCAGCGACGGCGCCAGGGCCTGCCGCTCCCGTAAAATTCGTTGGGTGAGGTAAACCCCGGCAGGAGCAGGCATGAAAATTCTCGTCATTGGTGGCGGCGGCCGCGAACACGCACTGGCGTGGAAGCTCGCGCAATCGCCACGCGTCAGCGAAGTGCTGGTCGCGCCCGGCAACGCCGGCACCGCACTGGAGGAGCGCTGCCGCAATGTTGATGTCGCGCCCACCGACATCGACGGTCTTCTCGCGCTGGCGCGCGACGAGAGCGTCGGGTTGACCGTGGTCGGCCCCGAAGGGCCGCTGGTGAATGGGGTGGTCGACCGCTTTCGTGAGGCGGGCCTGCGCATCTTCGGCCCGACCGCGGCCGCCGCGCAGCTGGAAGGCAGCAAGGCGTTCGCCAAGGACTTCCTCGCCCGCCACGGCATCCCCAGCGCGCACTACGCGGTGCATACGGTGCTCGAGGACGCGCTCGCCCATGTCCGCACGGTCGGTGCGCCGATCGTGGTCAAGGCCGACGGACTCGCCGCCGGCAAGGGCGTGGTCGTGGCGATGACGCTGAAGGAGGCCGAGGCGGCGATCACCGAGATGCTCGCCGGCAATGCGTTCGGCGCGGCCGGCGCGCGCGTGGTGATCGAGGAGTTCCTCGACGGCGAGGAAGCCAGCTTCATCTCGATCGTCGACGGCGCCCACGCTCTGCCGATGGCGACCAGCCAGGACCACAAGCGCGTGGGCGACGGCGACACCGGCCCCAATACCGGCGGCATGGGCGCGTACTCGCCGGCGCCGGTGGTGACGCCCGCGGTGCATGCGCGGGTGATGCGCGAGGTGGTCGAGCCGACCGTGCGCGGGATGATCGCCGACGGCATGCCGTTCACCGGGTTTCTGTATGCCGGGCTGATGATCGACGCCGATGGTGCGCCGAAAGTGATCGAGTTCAACGTGCGCTTCGGCGACCCGGAAACCCAGCCGGTGATGCTGCGGCTGCAGTCGGACCTGCTCGACCTGATCGAGGCCGCGATCGATGGGCGCGTGCACGAGGTCCACGCGCAGTGGGACCGGCGTCCCGCACTGGGCGTGGTGATGGCCGCCGAGAACTATCCCGGAACGCCGCGGCTGGGCGATCCGGTCAGCGAATGGGACGTGCCGGCGATCGAGGACACCAAGGTCTTCCACGCTGGCACCCGCCTGGAGCATGGACAGATCGTGACCAGCGGCGGCCGCGTGCTGTGCGTGTGCGCGCTGGGCGACACCGTGGCCGACGCGCAGGCACATGCCTACGCCGAGGTCGCCGGGATCTCCTGGCACGGCGAGTTCCACCGCCATGACATCGGCTGGCGCGCGATCGCGCGCGAGCGCGACGAGGCTGACGCGGTCCCCGCCTGACCCGGGCCGCTGACTGCGGTCGACGCCAGCGGCGCGCGCGTTTGCTAGTCTCCGGCAAGACTCCGGGGGCTCCATGGCGCAAAACCAGTTTTCGCTGCTGACGCAGCGGCGCTTCCTGCCGTTCTTTTCGGTGCAGGCGCTGGGCGCGTTCAACGACAACGTCTACCGGCAGGCGATCATCGGCCTGCTGTTCTGGCTGGGCGTCAGCAGCGACGAGCGCACGCTGTACACCAACCTCGCCCCGGCACTGTTCATCCTGCCGTACTTCCTGTTCTCGGCCACTGCCGGACAGATCGCCGAGAAGCTGGAGAAATCGCGGCTGATCCGTATCACCACCGCGATGGAGATCGCGATCATGTCGCTGGCCGCGGTCGGGTTCCTCACCCAGGACCTGATCGTGCTGCTGGTCGCGCTGTTCTGCACCGGCCTGCAGTCGGCGCTGTTCGGGCCGGTCAAGTATTCGATCATGCCGGCGGTGCTGAAGCCGGAGGAACTCACCGGCGGCAACGGCCTGGTCGAGATGGGCACGTCGATCTCGATCCTGGTCGGGATGATCTTCGGCGGGCTGATCTTCAAGCTTGCCGGGGACAACGGCCCGGCCGTGGCCGCGACCGCGGTGGTTGCGCTGGCGATCACCGGCAACCTGGTCAGCCGCGCGATCCCGCGCGCCGACGTCGGCGCGCCCGACCTTGCGATCAACTGGAACCCGATCCCCGAATCGATCGCGATCTGGAAACTCACCCGCAAGCAGCGCAG
>DATHRJ010000250.1:0-4324 GCA_035465455.1 Lysobacter sp. | reverse complement strand
AGCTGCATGCCCCCGAGCGCGACCGCCCCGATCCGCTGGCGCTGCGCAGCGAGTGGCACCCGGCATGAGCGACGGCAACGCTGGTCGCGCCGCGCACCCGCGCACGCTGTACCTCGTCGATGCCAGCCTGTACGTGTTCCGCGCGTGGCATTCGATGCCCGACGAGTTCCGCGATGCAGACGGCTGGCCGACCAACGCCGTGCACGGCTTCGCCCGCTTCCTGCTGGAACTGCTGGATCGCGTGCGCCCGCAGCACATCGCCATTGCATTCGACGAGTCGCACGATTCGTGCTTCCGCAACGCGCTGTACCCCGCCTACAAGGCCAATCGCGAGGCCGCGCCGGACGAGCTTCGACGCCAGTTCGGCCAATGCAAGGCGCTGTGCGAGGCGCTTGGCCTCAGCGTGCTGGCGCACAGCGAATACGAAGCCGACGACCTCATCGGCAGCGCCTGCATCGCGTCGCGCGCGCATGGGTTCCGCGCAGTGATCGTCTCGGCCGACAAGGACCTGTCGCAGTTGCTTGGCGATGGCGACGAGCAATGGGACTTCGCCCGCGGCCAGCGCTGGGGTGCGGCGGGGGTGCCCGCACGCCATGGCGTGGAAGCGCACCAACTGATTGACTACCTCGCGCTGTGCGGCGACGCGGTCGACAACATCCCCGGCGTGCCCGGCATCGGCGCCAAGACCGCGGCGGCCCTGCTAGCGCATTTCGTCACTCTGGATGCGCTGCTTGCGCGGGTCGAGGAAGTGCCCTACCTGCGCCTGCGCGGTGCCGCCGGCGTGGCGGTAAAACTGAAGCTGCACCGCGAGCAGGCACTGCTGTGCCGGCAGCTGACCACGATCGCCTGCGACGTGCCGCTGGAAGCTGCCGCCCTGCACTTCGCCCGCGGCAGCGCCGATGACGGCGTGCTGGGCAACCTGTGCGAGGCGCTGCGATTCGGGCCGATGACCCGGCGGCGGTTGTACCAGGCCGCCGGCCTGGAGTTTGCCCCGCTGCCGTCGAACGTACTGGCATCGGAGCCGATCTGATGGCGGACTGCATGGACGAGCCGCTGGAGACCCTGTTCGAAGGCCGCTGGTTGCGCGTGCTGCGGCGTGGGCATTGGGAATATGCCGAACGCACCCACGGCAACGGCATGGCCGTGATCATCATCGCGGTCACGCCGCAGGATCAGGTGCTGTTCGTCGAGCAGCTGCGCGTGCCGCTGGGCCGGCGCACGATCGAGATGCCGGCAGGACTCGTGGGCGACCAGCCGGGCGAGGACACGCTGGAGGACGCGGCGCGACGCGAACTCGTCGAGGAGACCGGCTGGCACCCCGCGCAGGTCGAGGTGCTGCTGACCGGCCCGACGTCGTCGGGCATGAGCAGCGAACGCATCGCGTTCGTGCGCGCCACCGGGCTGCGCAAGGTCGGTGAAGGCGGCGGCACCGAAAGCGAGGACATCACCGTGCACCACGTGCCGCGCCAGGAGGCGCCGATGTGGCTGATGCAGAAGCAGCGCGAGGGCTTCGAGGTCGACCTGAAGCTGTGGGCGGGGCTGTGGATGATCGACCGCAATCCGGATGGCTCGCCGGCCGGCTGAGGGCGATCGGGCTTCCCGCAAAGCCAGCACCGGCCGCAGCATCCCGTGGTCAGGCAAACCGGTCCGTGGCCCTGACCAGCGCATCGACATTCTCGGCCTCGAACGCCGAGTGTCCGGACGTCGGGCTGATCAGCAGCTCGGCCTTCGGCCAGGCCTTGTGCAGGTCCCAGGCATTGGCGACCGGGCAGACCACGTCGTAGCGACCGTGCACGATCACGCCGGGGATGTCGGCGATTTTGTGCGCGTCGCGCAGCAACTGGCCGTCGACCTCGAAGAAGCCGCCGTTGACGAAGTAGTGGTTCTCGATGCGCGCGAATGCGAGCGCGAACTGCGCATCCTCATGGCCGCTGACGAATTCCGGGTCGATGCGCAGGAAGCTGGTTGCGCCTTCCCACACGCTCCATGCGCGCGCCGCATCCAGCCGGGTCGTCTCGTCGTCGCTGGTCAGGCGGCGGTGGAAGGCACCGATCAGGTCGTCGCGCTCGGCCGGCGGGATGACGCTGATGTACTGCTCCCACGCTTCCGGGAACAGCCGCGAAGCGCCTTGCTGGTAGAACCATTCCAGTTCCCAGCGGCGCAGCATGAAGATGCCGCGCAGCACCAGTTCGGTGACGCGCGCCGGATGGGTCTGTGCGTAGGCCAGCGCCAGGGTGGAGCCCCAGGAGCCGCCGAACACCTGCCAGCGGTCGATCCCGAGGTGCCCGCGCAACTGTTCGATGTCCGCCACCAGCGTCCAAGTGGTGTTGTCGACCAGGTCCGCATGCGGCGTGGAACGGCCGCTGCCACGCTGGTCGAACAAAACGATGCGGTACTTCGCCGGATCGTGGAAGCGGCGCATCTTGTCGCTGCAGCCACCGCCGGGTCCGCCATGCAGCAGCACCACCGGCTTGCCATCGGGGTTGCCGCACTGCTCGTAATGCAGCGTGTGGCGCTCGTCGACTTTGAGTGTGCCGCTCTCGTACGGCTCGATTTCCGGGTACAGGGTGCGCATTGGAGTCTCGCTGGTGCCTCCTGCGATTCTAGCGGCTGCGGCGCCCCGGCCGCGAACAGTGCGCTAGGCGTCGCCTCGCGGAACGCTTACCCATTGGCCTTCATGCGCCCGAAACTGATGCGCTCGTGCAGCGACAGGTCGCGCGCGGTGTCGACATCCACCAGCCCCGCATCGCGCAGCAAGGCACGCACCGCTGCGCCCTGCTCCCAGCCGTGCTCGAGCAACAGCCAGCCACCCGCGAGCAGATGCCCGGGCGCGCCGCTCGCGATCGCGCGGATCGCATCGAGCCCGTCGCGGCCGGACGCCAATGCCATCCGTGGCTCGTGGCGCAGGTCGCCCTGCACCAGGTGCGCGTCGTCTTCGGCGATGTACGGCGGATTGCTCGCGATCAGATCGAAGCGCTCGCCCGGCAGCGGCCGCCACCACGAACCGTGCCGGAACTCGACGTTGACCAGCCCGAGCGCCGCCGCGTTCGCCTGCGCGATCGCCAGCGCATCGAAGCTCGCATCGGTCGCCAGCACCTGCGCATGGCGCCGCTCGTGCGCCAGCGCCAGCGCGATCGCGCCGCTGCCGGTGCCCAGGTCCGCGATGCGCAGCGGGCGTTCCACCGCCAGCCGCGCGAGCGCCAGCTCGACCAGCAGCTCGGTTTCGGGCCGCGGGATCAGCGTCGCCGGGCTCACCTGGAGCTCAAGGCTCCAGAAACCGCGGCTTCCGGTCAGGTAGGCCACCGGCTCGCCTGCGACCCGCCGCGCGAGCAGCGCGGCGTAACGCGCGGCCGCCGCGGGCTCGAGCTCGTCCTCGCCATGCGCATACAACCAGCTGCGCGGCCGCCCAAGCGCGTGCGCGAGCAGCAGCTCGGCGTCGCCTGGTTCGCAGCCCGCTTCGCGCGCGCCCCGCAGCAATGCATCTATCCGGGCCATGCGGCCGTGTCCTGTTCGACCACGCCAACCGCGTGAACCCGCGCATCGTACGCGGCCCGCCGGCGCGCGGCTGCAGCGGCGCGAGCGGAGTGCCGCTTGCACGAAGTGGGATGGCGACGACAAACGCCACGGCCCGTGACCTCGCACGTGCGAAAGGGTGGTTTCGCGTTGCGGTAACAGCCGATCCCGCAGCGTCGTGCAGAGGCACTGGCCGAGCACACTGATAGCCAAGGCCTATCAATTCGATCCCATCAATCGATTTGATCAAATCAATTGACGGTTCTAGCATGACCGTCTTGAACTTTTTTTCCGCAACCCGAAAGGAACCCACGAATGTCCCTGATCAATACCGAAGTCAAGCCGTTCAAGGCGCAGGCCTACAAGGATGGCAAGTTCATCGAAGTCAGCGAAGCCGACCTCAAGGGCAAGTGGTCGGTGTTCGTGTTCTATCCGGCCGACTTCACCTTCGTCTGCCCGACCGAGCTTGAGGACCTGGCCGACCGCCACGATGAGTTCAAAAAGCTCGGCGTCGACATCTACAGCGTGTCGACCGACACCCACTTCTCGCACAAGGCCTGGCACGACACCTCCGACGCGATCAAGAAGGTCAAGTACACGATGCTGGCCGACCCCACCGGCGCCATCACCCGCAACTTCGACGTGATGATCGAAGAAGAGGGCCTGGCCCTGCGCGGCACCTTCCTGATCAATCCGGAAGGGCAGATCAAGCTGTACGAGATCCACGACAACGGCATCGGCCGCGACGCCGGCGAACTGCTGCGCAAGGTCAAGGCCGCGCAGTACGTCGCCACGCATCCGGGCGAGGTCT
>DATHRJ010000249.1:0-5729 GCA_035465455.1 Lysobacter sp. | reverse complement strand
GCCGACGCGATCGCCTGGCTGTGGCTGGCTGGCGCGATCGTTATCACCTCGATCGGGATCGTGCTGGTGGTGCGTGCGCGGCGCTCGCGCTAGACGAGCCACTCGCGGCAACGCAGGATCACCAGTGCCAGCACGCCCGGCCGTGCGCTCGCGCTGCGACCGGTGGCGCGCGGTGGGCACCGTTCTTCAGTCGGCGGCGGGATTGCCTCAGCGACCTCCTCCTCACGGTGCCGAGGCGCGGTACACCGCCTGACCATCGACGTAAGTCGCCTGCACCTTCAGCGTCGGCAACCCTTCCGGCGCGATCGCCAGCGGGTCCTGCGCGAGCAGCACGAAATCGGCGCGCTTGCCCACCTCCAGGCTGCCGACCTGGTCCTCGGCGAAACCCGCATACGCGGCGTCCAGGGTGAAACCGCGCAGCGCCTCATAGGCGGTGAGCTTTTCCTGCGGATGCCAGCCGCCAACCGGCAGGCCTTCGCGGTCGCTGCGGGTGGTGGCCGAATACAGCCCCAGCCGCGGATCGACCGACTCGACCGGGAAGTCCGAACCCAGCGCCAGCCGCGCGCCGCTGTCGCGCAACTGCCGCCACGCATAGGCGCCGTTGATGCGCTGCGGCCCGACCCGGGCCCCGGCCCATGGCATGTCGCTGGTCGCGTGGGTCGGCTGCATCGAGGCGATCACGCCCAGTTGCGCCAGCCTCGGCAGATCGGCCGGCGCGAGAACCTGCGCGTGCTCGATCCGCCAGCGGTGATCCCTGGCGTCGGCGCCAAGCGCGGCCGCATAGGCAACCAGGACTTCGTGATTGCCACGATCGCCGATCGCGTGGGTGGCGACCTGCACGTCGCAGTCGCGGGCCCTGCGCGCGACCTCCGCCAGCGCCGCCGGCTGCATCAGCAGCAGGCCGTGGTTGCCGGGGTCATCGCTGTAGGCCTCGGTCATCGCCGCGCCGCGGCTGCCGAGCGCGCCATCGACATACAACTTGACCGAACGCATCTGCAGTCGCCCGGAGCGGTGCGCGTAGTTGCCGTTGTCGCACAGTTCGTCCAGCGCCGCGCCGACACCATCGGCCATCGCGTTGATCCGCAGCGGCAGCTGGCCGCGGTCGGCCAACGCCTGGTAGCGCCGCAGTTGCGCGAGCGAAACGCCGGCGTCATGCACGCCGGTCAGCCCGTGCGCGACTGCCGCTTGCATGCCCAATTGCAGCGCGCGTTCGGCGGTGGCCGCGTCGAGTTCGGGCATCGACGATTCGACCAGGGCCATGGCCGCATCGATGAACACCCCGCTCGGCCGGCCCTGCGCGTCGCGCTCGATCCGGCCGCCGTCGGGCTGCCAGTCGCCGCCCAGCCCGCGCTGCACCACGGCCATGGCCGCGCTGTTGGCCCAGCCGGCATGGCCGTCGACGCGTTCCAGCCACACCGGGCGATCGGGAAACGCCGCATCCAGGTCCGCCGCGGTCGGAAAGCGCTGCCCGGGCCAGGTGTTCTGGTCCCAGCCGCGGCCGAGCAGCCAGGCGCCCGGCGGCAGGTCGGTGGCGAACTCGCGCAGTCGCTGCAGCACTTCGTCCACGGAACGGGTGCCGGTGAGGTCGGCGCGCAGTTGCGTGAGGCCGAGCCCGGCGACGTGGCCGTGCGCGTCGATCAGGCCCGGCACGACGGTGGCGCTACCGGCCTGGAGGCGCGCCGCCGCGGGGTAGCGCGCGAGCAAGGCATCGCGATTGCCGAGGGCCAGGATGCTGCCGCTGGCGTCGAACGCCATCGCCTCCGCGCGCGGCTGCGCCGGATCCATCGTGTGGATCCTGGCTGCGGTCAGCACGGTGACCTCGGCTGCAAACGTCGGCGTCGCAATCGACAACAGCGCCAGCGACAGGAACGTCGGCAACAGGCGCGGGCGCCTGGCCGAAGGCGATACCACGCTGCGCGAAACCCGCATTCGACACCCCCGCTGTATGAACCTCCCGACTTTGCGAAAAAACCCGCTCAGGTGCAAGCTGCACTGCCCCACGAAGACAGCCCCCGATGCCTTCACAGACCACCTCCGAGTTCACCCTGGATCCACCCGAAGCCGAGCGGCTGGCCAATCTCACCGGGCCGTTCGACGGCCACCTGCGCATGATCGAACTGCGCCTCGGCGTGGAGATCGCCAACCGCGGCAACGTGTTCCGGATTGTCGGCCCACCGCCGGCGGTGTACACGACCGAAAAGCTGCTGCGCACCCTGTGGCGCGACGCCGGCGAGCAGGTCCTGGACGAGCCCGCGATCCACCTCGCGCTGACCGAGGCCAACGTCGACGAACTGGTCAACGCCGACATCGAGCCGCAGGAAGTCGCGATACGCGTCAAGCGCGGCACCATCCGCGGCCGCAGCGCGAACCAGGCCAAGTACCTGCACGCGATCGCCACCCACGACATCAATTTCGGCATCGGCCCGGCCGGCACCGGCAAGACCTTCCTCGCCGTGGCCAGCGCGGTGGAGGCGCTCAACGATGGCCGCGTGCAGCGCCTGATCCTGGTGCGGCCGGCGGTCGAGGCCGGGGAGAAGCTCGGCTTCCTGCCCGGCGACCTGACCCAGAAGGTCGATCCCTACCTGCGCCCGCTGTACGACGCGCTGTACGAGATGTTCGGGGTGGAGAAGGTGGTCAAGCTGCTGGAGAAGAACGTGATCGAGATCGCGCCGCTGGCATACATGCGCGGGCGCACGCTCAACGATGCCTACGTGATCCTCGACGAGGCGCAGAACACTTCGATCGAGCAGATGAAGATGTTCCTGACCCGGATCGGCTACGGCAGCACCGCGGTCGTCACCGGCGACCTCACCCAGATCGACCTGCCCAAACACCAGAAATCGGGGCTGCGCGACGCGCTGGACGTGCTGCAATCCGTCGACGGCATCAGCTTCACGTTTTTCGAGGCCCGCGACGTGGTGCGCCATCCGCTGGTGGCGCGCATCGTCAACGCCTACGACGCGCGCGATGCCACGCAGCAAGCCCCCTTGCGCGACGCCAACACCGCGCAGGCCACTCCCGGCGCGCAGCAGTAATCGTGCGGCCATCGCCTCCCCTGCCGCAGTGACACCGTCGATAAAGGCCACCCGATGACCGCTGACTCCTCGTCCCTGCACGTCGCGCTCAACTACGCACTGCCGTCGCGCAAAGGCGTGCCCGCGGCGGCCAGTTTCCGCAAGTGGGCGGCGGCAGCCCTCGCCGGCCGTGCGGGCGAGGCCGAGCTGGCGATCCGGGTGGTCGACGAGGACGAAGGCCGCAGCCTCAACCGGCAGTACCGCGGCAAGGATCGTCCGACCAACGTGTTGAGCTTTCCGGCCGACCTGCCCGAAGGCCTGCCCGAGGGCGTGACGTTGCCGCTGCTGGGCGATCTGGTGATCTGCGCCCCGGTGGTTGAACGCGAGGCCCGCGAACAGGGCAAGCCCCTGGCGGCCCATTACGCCCACCTGACCGTGCACGGCGTGCTGCACCTGCTGGGCTGGGACCACGAAAACGACCGCGACGCCGAGCGCATGGAGCAACGGGAGCGCGAAATACTGGCAAGGCTCGGAATCGGCGATCCCTACCTCGCAAGCTAGGCGCGCATTCAGGATTCACCGCGTCCTGCTGCATCCGCGATAGACTCGCCCCGACCGCCCTGCCCCCGCGGGCATCTTGCAGAACACCATGTCCGAGGACGACAGTAGCAACCCCTCATCCCACCATGCGCACGAGTTGCCGGAAAAACGGCGCTCCTGGCTTGAACGGATCAGCTCGGCCCTCTCGGGCGAGCCCACCACCCGCGAGGACCTCGTCGAATTGCTGCGCGACGCGCAGGCCGACGGGCTGATCGCCGCCGACACCCTGACGATGATGGAGGGCGCCATCGCGGTGTCCGACCTCACGGTGGGCGACGTGATGATCCCGCGTTCGCAGATGGTGATGCTGCCGGCCGAAGCACCGTTCCTGGACCTCATGAAGATGGTGGTCGAATCCGGCCATTCGCGCTTCCCGGTCCACGGCGAGGACACCGACGAGATCCTCGGCATCCTGCTGGCCAAGGACCTGCTGCGCGGCGTCGTCGCCGACAACGGCCCCGGCAGCGTGCATGCGCTGCTGCGGCCGGCGGTCCTGATCCCCGAATCCAAGCGCCTGGACGTGCTGCTGCGCGAGTTCCGCCAGTCGCGCAACCACATGGCGATCGTGATCGACGAGCACGGCGGCGTCGCCGGGCTGCTGACGATCGAGGACGTGCTGGAACAGATCGTCGGCGAGATCGACGACGAGCACGACGATGCGCAGGACCCCAACGCGCTGATCGCGGCGCAGGCCGATGGCCAGTTCGTGGTCGATGCGCTGACCCCGATCGAGGACTTCAACGAACGCTTCGGCTCGGAGTTCGACGAGGACGAGTACGACACGATCGGCGGCCTGGTCACCGCGGCGATCGGCCACCTGCCGGAGGCCGGCGAGGAATTGACCCTGGACCGCTTCGTGTTCCGCGTCTCCGGCGCCGACGCGCGCCGCGTGCATGCGTTCCATGTGGGCGTGCTGGGTGAGTCGTGAGGCTTGGGGCACGCGGTGGTTGATTGCCAGCGGCGGGTCGCAACAGCAAGCGCCTGCTCACCCCGGCTCGCTCCCCCGACGATGAAACCGACACGCAAGCCGGGCCTGTTGCGTTGGCTGGCGACGGCAAGCGTGTTGCTGTGCCTGCTCGCGTCCGCGATGCCCGGGTTTGCCGCGCCGCGCGTCGGCGTGGTCACGATGCAGCCGGGGGAGATCTTCTGGGAGCGCTTCGGCCATAACGCGATCGTGGTCGCCGACCCGGCGAGTGCCGAGGCGATCTCGTACAACTTCGGCTTTTTCGACCTGGAGGAACCCGGCTTCGCCGCCCGCTTCGTGCGCGGCGACATGCGCTATCGGCTGGTCGCGCTGCCGTTCGAGCAGGACATGCTGCTGTACCGCGACGAAGGCCGCGGCGTGGCCATCCAGTGGCTGGATCTCGACGCGCCAGATGCGCAGGAACTGGCCGAAGCCCTGCTCGAAAACGCGCGGCCCGAGAATGCCCGCTACCGCTACGACTACTTCCTGGACAACTGCTCCACCCGTGTCCGCGACGCGCTGGACCGCGCCCTCGGTGGCCGCCTGCGCCCGCCGATGGACAGCCGCTCGCGCGGCAACACCTACCGCAGCGAAGCGCTGCGGCTGGCCTCGCCCGACCCGTTGATGTGGCTGGGCTTCGATATCGGCCTGGGGCCCGCTGCCGATCGGCCGATGTCGCTGTGGGACGAGGCGTTCGTGCCGATGCGCCTGGCCGATGCGCTGCGCGATGCGAAACGAAGCGATGGCCGCCCGCTGGTGATTGCGGAGCAGCCGGTGCTTCCCCACCGGCTGGCACCGGAGCCACAGGCATCGCCGGTTCGCTGGACGCGCTGGGCGCTCGCCGGCGTGATGATCGGCGCCGGCCTTGCGGGGCTCGGGCGGCGCCGACCGCGCGTGCTGGCCGCGATCGCGCTGCCGCTGTGGACGCTGGCCGGCATCGTGGGCGCGCTGCTGCTGTTCATCTGGGTGGGTACGGAGCACCGGTTCGGCTGGGCCAACCACAACCTGCTGTTGTTCAGTCCACTGGCGTGGCTGTTGCTGCCCGGCGCATGGCGGACGCTGCGGGGCGGGGCCGGTGGCCGGATGTTCGAACTCGTGCTGTCGGCGTTGTTGGCGCTGGCGGCAGTGGCGCTGTTCCTGCACTGGCTGCC
>DATHRJ010000248.1:0-3282 GCA_035465455.1 Lysobacter sp. | reverse complement strand
CGCTGTGGCTGTTGCGCACGTCGATCCCGACCGCGAGCCTGGCGGCGGTGCCGGCGCTCGTCGCTCCCTGCACCAGTTGCGGCAACAGCTCCGCCGGCAGGTTGTCGACGCAGTAATAACCCAGGTCCTCGAACATCTTCAGCGCCACCGATTTGCCGGCGCCGGACATGCCGCTGACGATCACCAGGCTGGATTCCTCGTGCGCGGTCATGGGTCGCTGCGCTCCAGGAACTGGCTATGGCGGGCGATGAAGGCCGCGGCCGGATCCAGCCCCTTCACCCGCAGGCTGTGCAGGCGCGTCGCCGCCTCGGCCAGTACCGCCAGGTTGCGTCCCGGCATGACCGGCAACGTGGTCGGCGGCACGTCAAGATCGAGCACCCGGCGGAAGCCGTTGTCCCCGGTCAAGCGCTCGATACCGCTGCCGCGGCGCCGCTCGCCGTCGCTACCGGGACCGCATTCGTCCATCGGCCGTGTCAGATGGATGATCAGGCGCAGGTACTTGTTGTTCTTGACCGCTGTGTCGCCGAACATCTGGCGGATGTTGAGCACGCCCAGGCCACGCACCTCGAGCATGTCCTGGATCATCTCGGGGCAGGTGCCGTCGAGCACGTCCGGCGCGATCTGGGTGAACTCGGGGGCGTCGTCGGCGACCAGGCGGTGGCCGCGACTGATCAGTTCCAGCGCCAGTTCGCTCTTGCCGGAACCCGATTCGCCGGTGATCAGCACCCCGATCGAATAGATCTCCATGAACACGCCATGCAGCGTCACCCGTGGCGCCAGCGTGCGCGCCAGGTGGTACTGCAGGTGGTTGAGCAGCTCGTGCCCGCGGCGCGGCGAAGCCCACAGCGCGACCGCCGATTCCTCGGCCGCCTTCAGCAGGTCTTCGGGGCAGTGCTGGTCCTTGGTGACCACCAGCGCCAGTGGCCGGTACTGCATGATCTTTTCGATCGTCTCCCAGCGCAGGCGCGAGTCGAGGCTGTCGAGCCACGCCAGCTCTTCGCTGCCGAGGATCTGCACCTTGTTGGGATAGATCGTGTTGAGGTAACCGGCCAGCGACGGCCGCCGGGCAACGGTCTCGACCGCTTCCAGCACGCGCTGGGCGCCCGCCTCGCCGGCCAGCCAGCGCAGTTCCAGCCGCTCGCGTTGCTGCTTGAACAGGTCGCCTGCACTGACGCTTGCGGTCATCGGGCCGGACTCATGCGGCACTGCGGCGCGTGCCGTGGCCGAGCAGGAAGGCCGACAACTGGCGAACGTCCCGCGCCGTGCGCAGGCCCCGGCGGAACTGGGGGGCGGCGAAACGTTCCGCGAGCTCGGCCAGCTGTTGCAGGTGCTGCTGGACGAAATGTTCCGGCACCGCCATCGCGAGCACCAGGTCCACCGGAACGCCATCGGCGGCGCCGAAGTCGACCGGCTGCCCGAGCCGCAGGAAGGCGCCGCAGGTCTGCTCCAGGCCGGCGATGCGGCCGTGCGGGATCGCCACGCCGTGGCCGATCGCGGTGCTCGCCAGTCGCTCGCGTTTGTTCAGGCTTTCGCTGATCAGTCGCGCATCCGTCGAGGTGCCTGCGCCCAGCAGGCGCGCAGCCGCGTCGAGCACGCTGCCGCGGTCGCCGGGTGCGGCGAGGACGACGATGCGGTCCTCGCTGAGCAACTCGTTCATGGGCATGGCCGGTGTGTCTCCAACGGGCGCCAAGGCGGCCACGCGGCAGCGGTGCTGCCTGTGGCCGGAGGTTGGCTAGATCAATTCGCCATTGCGCGCGAGGCTCTCGCCGCGATGGTGGTCGACCTGTTTTTCCTTGTGCTTCATCAGCAGGCGGTCGAGCTTGTCGGCAAGCAGGTCGATGGCCGCGTACATGTCGACGGCGCGGGCTTCGGCATGCAGGGTGCGCCCGGCGATGTTGACGGTTGCCTCGGCGCGGTGATCGGGATTGTCGAGCGTCAGCAGCGTGCGCACGTCGAATGGCTGCTCGAAATGGCGCTTGAGCCGTTCCAGCTTGGACTCGACGTAGTCACGCAGCGCGGCAGTGACCTCGATCTGCTGACCATGGGTTTCGATGCGCATCGGGGAAACTCTCCAATCGTCGCGGTGGGCCACCAGCATATCCCAGGCTCCGGGTCGCGGACGCAACTCAATGGCGGACATGTCGCGGCCCGAGCGGATGGGGGCGAAATGCGAAACGGGCGGGCGAGGGCGCCCGTTCAGCATCAGCCCATGCGCATTCGGTCCTGGGACGACCCGATTCCCATGACATCGCGATACTTCGCCACCGTGCGCCGCGCGACCGGCACTCCGGCAGCCTTCAAGGTGTCGGCCAGGCGCGCGTCCGACAGCGGCTTGCGCGGGTTCTCGGCCTCGATCAGTTGCCGCAGCATGGCCTGGATCGCGGTGCTGGACGTCTCCCCACCCGTGCCGGTGTCGATGCCCGAAGCGAAGAATGCGCGCAGCGGCACCGTCCCCCGCGGGGTACGTGCGTACTTTCGCGCGACCGCCCGGGATACGGTCGATTCGTGCAGGCCCACTTCGGCGGCGACCTCGCGCAGGGTCAGCGGACGCAGCGCGCCCTCGCCGAACTCGAGGAACGCCGCCTGCTGCCTGAGCAGGCAACGCGACACCTTGAGCAGGGTGTCGCCGCGCGCCTCCAGGCTCTTGAGCAGCCAGCGCGCTTCCTGCAGGTGGCCGCGCAGGTAACTGGCATCGGCGCTGCTGGCGTGGCGGATCATGTTCTCGTAGCCGCGGTGGATCGACACCCGCGGACGCATGCTGTCGGCCAGGGCCGCCCGCCACAGCCCGTGCTGGCGCCAGATCACCACGTCGGGGGCGACGTAGGTGTCGTGGGATATGGCGCCGATCTGCGCCCCGGGACGCGGATCCAGCGAGCGCAGCAACTGCACCGCAACCTCCACATCGGCCGGATCGAGCTTCAATTCGGCGGCGAGGCCGTCGATGCCCACCTTCGGCAGCCGTTGCAGCGGCCCATCGGCCAGCCGGCACGCCAGCGCCTTGCCGGGGGCGTCTGCCGGCAGCGGCTCCAGTTGCAGGCGCAGGCATTCGCTCAGGTCGCATGCGCCGACCCCGACCGGGTCGAAGCGCTGGATCTGGTGCAGCACGGTCGCCACTTCCTCGCAGTCGGTCGACAGCGTGGGTGCGAGCGCGTCGGCGATGGATGGCAGCGGCTCGCGCAGGTAACCGTCGTCGTTGATCGATTCGATCAGCATCACCGCGATGATCCGGTCGCGCGGCGACAGAGGGCTGAGGTGCAGCTGCCAGAGCAGGTGGTCGTGCAG
>DATHRJ010000247.1:0-4148 GCA_035465455.1 Lysobacter sp. | reverse complement strand
ACCGAAGCGGTGCGCCGCGTGCTGCTGGAAAAGGAGCGCCAGATCGTCACCAGCCTGGTGGCCGACATCGACCGCGGGCGCACCCCGGCCGAGCGCCGCGCCGACCGCGAACGCATCCGCCTGGCACTGACCGCGAGCTGGCAGACCGCCGAGGCGCCGGCGGCCAAGGCCACGGTCGCCGACGAGTTCGAGCACGTCGGCTACTACCTGTCGGACGTGCTGTACCGCGTGCTGCCGGTGTACTTCGAGGCATTCGAGGAGGCGATGCGCGAAAGCTACGGCGACGCCGGGTTGCCGGACTCGCTGGGCGATGTGCTCGGCTTCGGCAGCTGGGTCGGCGGCGACATGGACGGCAACCCGAATGTCGGCGCCGAGACCGTCGCCGCCTCGTTGGCCGGCCAGCGCGCCCTGGTGCTGGCGGCCTACCGCCGCGACCTCTCATCGCTGGCGGAACTGCTGAGCCAGTCGCTGAGCCGGGTCGGCGTCTCCGAAGAAGTGCTCGAGCGCCTGGAGGAATACCGCCGGTTGCTGCCCAAGGCCGCCGCGAAGCTGCCGCCGCGCCACGCCGACATGCCGTACCGCAACCTGCTGGTGCTGATGACCGCGCGGCTGTGGGCGACCGTGCACGAGGAGCCGGGGGCCTACCCCGACGCGGCCACGCTGCTGGCCGACATCGACCGCATCGGCGACAGCCTGCGCAGCCACCGCGGCGAGCACGCCGGCGGCTTTGCGGTGCGGCGGCTGCGTCGGCGCGTGGTCTGTTTCGGCTTCCACCTGGCCAGCCTGGACCTGCGCCAGGATGCGGCGGTGCACGACGCCGCGCTGTCGGCGCTGCTGGACGATGCGCAATGGGAATCGCGCGACCCCGGCGATCGCGCCGCGCGCCTGCACGGGCTGCTGGAGCGCGATGCCGCGGTGCCGCGTCCCGACGCGGCCGACGCCGCATCGACGCTGGCGGTGTTCCGCACCGTCGCCGAGTTGCGTCCGCGCTACGGCGAGCGCGCATTCGGCCCGTACATCATCAGCATGAGCCGCAGCGCCGCCGATGCACTGGCGGTGCTGGCGCTGGCGCGGATCGCCGGCTGTGTCGAACGCGATGCCGACGCCGACGCCGACGCCGATCGCGGGCGCGTGCCGCTCGACGTCGCGCCGCTGTTCGAGACCGTGGACGACCTCGACGCCGCCGCCGACACCATGCGCGCGCTGTTCGCCGACCCCGTGTACCGCGCGCACCTGGCCGCGCGCGGCAACCGCCAGGTGGTGATGCTCGGCTATTCCGACAGCGCCAAGGACGGCGGCATCGTCGCCTCGCGCTGGGCCTTGCAGCGCACCCAGATCGCGCTGACCGAGCTGGCCGCCGCCAGCGGCGTGCGCATCGCGTTCTTCCACGGCCGCGGCGGTTCGCTCAGCCGCGGCGGCGGCAAGACCGAGCGCGCGGTGATCGCCGCGCCGCGCGGCTCGGTCGATGGCACCCTGCGCCTGACCGAGCAGGGCGAGGTGATCCACCGCAAGTACGGCATCCGCGCGATCGCGCTGCGCAACCTGGAGCAGACCACCGGCGCGGTGCTGCGCGCGAGCCTGCGGCCGCGGCCGCCGGAGCCGCGCGAGCCGGCGTGGCGCGCGATCGCCGCGCAGCTGGCGCTGGACGCGCGCACGCACTACCGCGCGCTGATCTACGAGGACCCCGACTTTCCCGCGTACTTCCGCGCCGCGACCCCGATCGACGTGATCGAACGGCTGCGGATCGGCTCGCGCCCGAGCAAGCGCGCCTCCGGCGGCAACGCCGGGGTCGAATCGCTGCGCGCGATCCCGTGGGTATTCGCCTGGTCGCAGAACCGCTGCGGCCTGACCGCGTGGTACGGCGTCGGCACCGCGCTGGCACAGGCATTGGACCGCCACGGCCGCGACGGCCTGGCCGAGATGGCCCGCGACTGGCCGTATTTCGCCGCGCTGGTGGACGATGTCGAGATGGTGCTGGCCAAGTCCGATCCGGCGATCTTCGAGCGCTACTCGCTGCTGGCCGCCGCCTTGCCGCAGGGCGACCTGCACGCGCGGCTGCATCCGGGGATCGCCGCCGAGTTCGCACGCACCCGCGACGCGGTGCTGGCGATCAAGGACGAATCCGAACTGCTCGCCGGCGACCCGCGCCTGCGCCAGTCGATCCGCCTGCGCAATCCGTATGTCGACCCGATCAGCCTGCTGCAGGTCGACCTGCTCGCGCGCTGGCGCGCGGACGGCTCGCCCGACGACGCGCGGCTGCAGGCGCTGATCGCGACCGTCAACGGCATCGCCGCGGGAATCCAGAACACCGGGTAATGGTTGCCGGGGCGGTGCTGCTCTGGATCGCGGACAGGACTGCACAACCGCTACGCCGATGGCGCGCAAAGCCAAGCCACAATCGCGCCCTTTATGATTGAGGCTCCCAGTCGGAGTCCTTCCCATGAAATCACGTGCCGCCGTCGCCTTCGCCGCCGGCCAGCCGCTGCAGGTCGTCGAGATCGACGTCGAGCCGCCGCGCGCCGGCGAGGTACTCGTGCGGATCACCGCCAGCGGGGTCTGCCACACCGATGCGTTCACCCTCAGTGGCGACGACCCCGAAGGGATCTTCCCGGCGGTGCTCGGCCACGAGGGCGGCGGCATCGTGGTCGAAGTCGGCCAGGGCGTCACCAGCGTCAAGCCCGGCGACCACGTGATCCCGCTGTACACGGCCGAATGCCGCCAGTGCAAGTTCTGCCTGTCGGGCAAGACCAACCTGTGCCAGGCGGTGCGTGCCACCCAGGGCAAGGGCCTGATGCCCGACGGCAGCACGCGCTTTTCCTACAACGGGGAACCCATTTATCACTACATGGGCTGCAGCACCTTCAGCGAGTACACGGTGGTGCCGGAGATCTCGCTGGCAGTGGTGAACCCGGAGGCGCCGCTGGAGAAGGTGTGCCTGCTCGGCTGCGGCGTCACCACCGGCATCGGCGCGGTGCACAACACCGCCAAGGTGCAGCCCGGCGACAGCGTCGCGGTGTTCGGACTGGGCGGGATCGGGCTTGCGGTGATCCAGGGCGCGGTGCAGGCCAGGGCCGGGCGGATCGTCGCGATCGACACCAACCCGGGCAAGTTCGAGCTCGCGCGCAGCATGGGCGCGACCGACTGCCTCAATCCGAAGGACTTCGACCAACCGATCCAGGACGTGGTCGTCGAACTCACCGACGGCGGCGTCGACTTCAGCTTCGAGTGCATCGGCAACGTGCAGGTGATGCGCGCGGCGCTGGAGTGCTGCCACAAGGGCTGGGGGGAGTCGGTGATCATCGGCGTCGCCGGCGCCGGCCAGGAGATCTGCACGCGGCCGTTCCAGCTGGTGACCGGACGGGTGTGGCGCGGCTCGGCGTTCGGCGGGGTCAAGGGCCGCACGCAGCTGCCGGGGATGGTCGAGCAGGCGATGCGCGGCGAGATCGACCTGGATCCGTTCATTACCCACGAAATGCCGCTGGAGCGCATCAACGAGGCGTTCGACCTGATGCACGAAGGCAAGTCGATAAGAACCGTCATCAGGTACTGATACCGTTTCCCTTCCCCCGTTCACGGGGGAAGGTGCCCGCAGGACGGATGGGGGCGCGCGACAGTCGGCAACGGCGAACGCTCCGAATCTGGCCAGTTTCTGGTTCGCCCTCACCCCGCCTTGGGGAGCGGGAGCCGATAGCCGCGACGAGGCCACCACCATGCACCGCATCGAAGACCATGCCTGCTTCAACGGCCGCCAGCAGGTCTGGCAGCACCCGTCGACGACGCTCGGCTGCGCGATGCGCTTCGGGGTGTACCTGCCGCCGCAGGCCGAGCACAGCGCGTGCCCGGTCCTGTACTGGCTGTCGGGGCTGACCTGCACCGAGCAGAACTTCATCGCCAAGGCCGGCGCGCAGCGCTACGCCGCGCACCACGGCCTGATCCTGGTCGCGCCCGACACCAGCCCGCGCGGCGACGGCGTTCCCGACGCAGAGGGCTACGACCTTGGCATCGGCGCGGGGTTCTATCTCAACGCGACGCGCGCGCCCTGGGATGCGCACTACCGCATGTACGACTACGTGGTCGAGGAACTGCCGGCCCTGGTCGATGCGCAGTTCGCCACCACCACCGCGCGCGCGATCCGCGGCCACTCGATG
>DATHRJ010000246.1:0-9602 GCA_035465455.1 Lysobacter sp. | reverse complement strand
TGCCGCTGCCGCCGGTGGAGGGCCGTCCCGCGGTCGCCCCGACCTGCGGCGCCTGCCTGCGCCGCGCGCCGCCGCTGGACCAGGTGCTGGCCGCGTGCGTCTACGCAATGCCGCTCGACCGGCTGCTGCCGCGGCTCAAGTTCCACCGCGACTTGGCCGCCGGCCGCCTGCTCGCGCAGTTGATGGCCGAGGCGTTCGCACCTGCGGCGCAGGCATGGCCGCAGGCAGCCTCGTTGTTGCCGGTGCCGCTGCACCACGCGCGCCTGCGGCAGCGCGGTTACGACCAGGCGCTGGAACTCGCGCGGCCCCTCGCGCGCGCACTCGGCCTGCCGCTGCTGACCGACGGACTGCGGCGCGTGCGGGTGACCGTGCCGCAGTCGCGACTGGATGCGGCGCAGCGCCGGCGCAACCTCAAGGACGCGTTCGCGGTCCGTCCCGGCGTGGCGCTGCCCGCGCACGTGGTGCTGGTCGACGACGTGATGACCACCGGCGCCACGCTGCACGCGGCGGCGGCCGCGCTGCGCCGCGACGGCGTTACCCGGGTCGACGCCTGGGTGTGCGCGCGGGTTGCGTGATCCGTGATCGCCCGGCCACTGGCGGTGCGCGCAACCGGCGCACGCCATTTCGCGGTTTCAGCGCAGGGCGAAGTCCAGTGCGATCCCGAGGAACACGGTCGCGCCGACCCAGTGGTTGTGGCGGAACGCGCGGAAGCATGCAGCCGGCTCGCGGCTTCGCGCGATCCAGAATTCGAACGACACCAGCAACACCGCCAAGGCCAGCGCGGACCAGTACGCAACGCCCAGTCCCGCGCGCTGACCGACGAGTGCCAGCGCCGCGAAGAACACCGCATACAGCACCGCCTGGGCGATCAGGTCCATGTCGCCGAACAGGATCGCGGTCGACCTGGCGCCCATGCGCAGGTCGTCGTCGCGATCGACCATCGCGTACCAGGTGTCGTATCCGGTGGCCCAGGCGATGTTGGCGCAGTACAGCAGCCACGCCAGCGCGGGCACCTCGCCGCGCACCGCCGCGAACGCCATCGGTATGCCCCAGCCGAACGCCAACCCCAGGTACACCTGCGGCAGGTAGGTGTGGCGCTTGAGGTAGGGATAGCTGGTCGCGAGCAGCACCCCGACCAGGCTCAGGTACACGGTCAGGCGGTTGAGTGTCAGCACCAGCGCGAATGCGACCAGCATCAGCGAGGCGAACAGCAGCAGCGCTTCGCGGCCGCGTACCGCGCCGGTGGCCAGCGGACGGTCTTTCGTGCGCTCCACGTGCGGGTCCAGCCAGCGGTCGGCGTAGTCGTTGACCACACAGCCGGCCGAGCGGGTCAGCCACACCCCGGCGCTGAACACAAACAGCGTCCACAGCGGCGGCACGCCCTCCGCCGCGAGCCACAGCCCCCACCACGTCGGCCAGAGCAGCAGCAGCCAGCCCACCGGGCGGTCGCCCCGGACCAGCTTCCAATACAGCGCCAGCCGCTGCTTCCGCGACGGGGCGAGCGCGGACTGGTAACGTTCGTAGCTCATGCGTTGTTGGACGCGCGTGGCGCGGTAGCGACGGCACCGGGATTGTCGCCGATTTCGGGGATGCCGCCGTTGCGTCACGCTGCGACGCGCTGATTTACTCGGCGTCGAACACTTCGGGTACGACGAATGACCATTCGCGACACGGATGTCCGCACCAGCGTCCACGGCCTCGTCCTGGGCATGTACGTCAGTCGCCTCGACCGGCCCTGGCTGGAGACCTCGTTCCCGCTGCAGGGCCTGAAGATCAGCTGCGAGGCCGAGCTGCTGAAGCTCCAGCGCGTCTGCGCCCATGTGTACGTCGACACCGCCCGTGGACCGTCGCCCGAGCTGCGCTACCGGGAATGCGATCCGCCGGCGGCGATGCAGGACGCGAAGGCGGCGTCGGAGATCGCAGGGCTGCGCAAGAACGAATGGACGCTGCAGACCGGGCTGGCCGAAGAGCTCGGCGCCGCCAACGCCGCCCACGAGTCGCTCAAGCATTCCATCCAGGAAGTCATGGCCGACCTCGAGGCGGGCCATGCCCTCGACCTGCCGAAGCTCAGGGCCGGGGTCGATGCGATGGTCGAATCGATCGTGCGCAACCCGGCGGCGTTCGCATGGCTGAAGGAAATCAAGCGCCGGGACAGTTATTCCTACCAGCACGCGCTGGGCTGTGCGATCTGGTCGGCCAGCTTCGGGCGCCATCTCGGCCTGGACAAGACCGAACTGCAGCACCTCGCGCTGGGCGGGTTGCTGTGCGATGTCGGCAAGACCCGGCTGCCGCACGACCTGTTGCTCCGGCGCGGCCCGCTGAACGGCGACGAGGCCGAACTGGTGCGCCGCCACGTCGAGCACAGCCTGGACATCGTCGAGCAGGCTGCGGGCCTGCCGCCGGGAATCGTGGAGATGGTCGCGACCCATCACGAGCGCCACGACGGCAGTGGCTACCCGTGGGGACTCAAGGGTGGCGCGATTCCGATCTTCGGGCGGATCATGGGCCTGGTCGACAGCTACGATGCGATGACCGGGATCCGCCCATATGCCCGCAGCCGCTCCCCGCACCAGGCGGTAAGCGAGTTGTACGAACGCCGCGGTTCGCTGTTCCAGGCCGAGCTGGTGGAGCAGTTCATCCAGTCGTGCGGGATCTACCCGACCGGATCGCTGGTGGAGCTGAGTAGCGGCGAGGTCGGCGTGGTGACCGAGGTGCACACGCTCAAGCGGCTGCGGCCGAAGCTGATGCTGCTGCTGGATGCGGACAAGGCGCCGCTGAAGCAGTTCGTCGAGCTGGACATGGGCGCAGTGGCGCGGGACGCGCACGGCGAGCCGCTGGTGGTGAAGTGCGGACTGGCGCCGGGCGCGTACGGCATCGATCCGGCGCAGTTGTTCCTGGACTAGTGCAGGTGACCGGGATCGAAGACCCGCTGACCGGACTGCACAACCGCCGCAGCTTCATGTCGCTGCTGGCCCGGCATGTCGGCCTGGCGAACGAGGGCCGCACCACGCTCGGCCTGGTGGTGGTCGACATCAACGGCTTTTCCCGGGTCAATGCGACGCACGGATTCGAGACCGGCGATCGCGTGCTGTTGCACCTCACGGGGCTGTTGCAGGAGGTCGCGCGCCCGCAGGATTACCTGGCCCGGATCGGCGACAACCGTTTCGCACTGGTGCTGACCCGGGTGATGAACCGCGGCCACGTGGAACTGGCGGTGCAGAAGCTGTTCCGCCTGCTGGACGTGCCTTTCCAGTCCGGGGCGGCGCGGCTCAGGCTGCAGGTCACCACCGGCGCTGCACTGTGTCCGCTGCACGCCTCGCATGGCGACTACCTGCTGCGCCAGGCCGAGCAGGGCCTGCAGACCGCGCGCGCGACCGGCCAGCGGGGTCTGTTCGCACCGGACCACGACTCCGGCAACGGCCTCTCGGAAAGCTGGGACCTGGAGATCGAACTGGCCGGCGCGATCGATCGCGGCGAGATCCAGCTGCATTACCAGCCCAAGCTGCGCGTTAGCGACCGGCAGCCGGTCGGCGCCGAGGCGCTGATGCGCTGGCACCATCGCGCGCGCGGGATGGTCTCTCCGGAGCTGTTCATCCCGGTGGCCGAACAGACCGGCCAGATCCGCGCGATGACCGGCTGGGCGATCAACACCGCGCTGCGCCAGGCCAGCGAGTGGTGCCAGACGCCGGTCTCGGTGGCGGTCAACGTGCCGGCCGCGATGGTCGCGCGCCACGACCTGCCGGAACTGGTCGAGAACTCGCTGCAGCTGTGGGGTCGCGACAACGTGCAACTGGTGCTGGAGCTGACCGAACGATCGCTGGTCGATGCCCGCCACAGTTTCTCGATCCTGTCGCGGCTGCGCGACCTCGGGGTCAAGGTCTCGATCGACGACTTCGGCACGGGCTACTCGTGCCTGGCCTACTTCAAGGACATTCCGGTCGACGAGCTGAAAATAGACCAGTCGTTCGTGCGTGGCCTGTTGGCCGATCCGGCCTGCGCCGACATCACCACGTTGATCATCGACCTCGCCCACCGTTTCGGCCTGTCGGTGGTCGCCGAAGGGGTCGAGGACGAGGCCACGTTCCTGGCCTTGGCGCAGCGCGGTTGCGACGTGGTGCAGGGCCACCATTTCGGTGGCGCGATGGCGTCCCGGGCGCTGGCGAAATGGCTGGCCCAGTCCGCCGGCCAAGGCGCCACGGCGCCCGCCGCACCGTAACCGGGGCGCCTTGGGCGGGCCTCGCATCCGCTATACTGGGCTGATGCGCCCGTAGCTCAGCCGGATAGAGTAGTGGCTTCCGAAGCCATTGGTCGGGGGTTCGAATCCCTCCGGGCGCACCAAATCGCGTGTGGCGCTGTCGCGCCGCCATTTCCCGGACAGCCTCCGCCTGCGGACGGCGTGCAACATAGGTGGATCGTGCGCAATTACGACCTCGAGTTCCTCAAGAAATTCTCGCTGGTGATCGGCTTCCTCGTGCTGGTCACGCTCGGATTGATGGTCGGCGCCTACTTCGTGCACCTGCAGTTGCCGCGCGAGCCGAGTGCGGCAGCCAACCTGCGCACGCAGGCGCGGATCGCCCCGGTCGGTTCGGTCTATGCCGGCTCCACCGGTGCGGCGGCGCAAGCGGCCGCGACCGCCGCGGCGGCGGCCTCGGCCGCCTCGCAGGTCGCCTACGGCGGCACGCTCGACGGCGAGGTGATCTACGGCAACCTCTGCTCGGGCTGCCACACCTCCGGCGCCGGCGGCGCACCGACGCTCGCTGCCGCGCAGTGGAGCGCCCGCCTCCCGCAAGGGCGCGACACGATCGTCCAGCACGCCATCGAGGGCTACACCGGCTCTGCCGGGGTGATGCCGGCCAAGGGCGGCAATCCGGCGCTGAGCGACGAACAGGTCGCCGCGACCGTCGACTGGATGCTCGGCAACATCAAGTAGGCGGCACTCATTGCCTGCACGCTCCGACGCCGCCTCCGGGCGGCGTCCTGCTGTGGACAGGGGTGCCTTGCCCTAAACAGCGCATTAACGGGGGCCGGTATGATGGGCGGCATGACCCATCCTTCCTTCCCCGGCGACGACGCATTCGCAGGCGGCGCGCCGGCGACCGTGATGCTTGCCGGTCCTGCCGGCGCCCTCGAGGCGATCATCGAGGCGCCCGATCCCGACGTCGCCGCGCGCCCGGTGGTGGCGGTGGTCTGCCATCCGCTGCCGACCGAAGGCGGCACCATGCACAACAAGGTGGTGACGATGTCCGCACGCGCCTTGCGCGAGAGCGGGGTCACCACGGTGCGCTTCAACTTCCGCGGCATCGGTGCTTCGGAAGGCACGTTCGACGAGGGCGAGGGTGAGGTCGAGGACCTGCGCGCGGTCGCCGCGTGGGTCCGCGAACAACGCCCCGACGCCCAGCTGTGGCTTGCCGGCTTCAGCTTTGGTGCCTATGTGTCGCTGCGGGTCGCAGCCGAACTGGCGCCGGGAATGCTGATCTCGATCGCCCCGCCCGCGGGTCGCAGTTGGGACTTCGACGAGATCACCCCGCCCGACTGCCCGTGGCTGGTGATCCAGGGCGAGGCCGACGAGGTGGTCGACCCCGAGGCGGTATACGCGTGGCTGGACCGGATCAAGCAGCACGGGCAGGCGCCGGAGCTGGTGCGGATGGCCGACACCTCGCATTTCTTCCACCGCCGCCTGATCGACCTGCGCGGCGCGGTCAAGAACGGGGTCAAGCCATATCTGCCGCCGCCGGTGGCGCCACCCGCGGATGGCTGAGCGCGACGCCGGCGCGGCCGCGTCGCAACTGCCGTCGCACCGCTACGCCGCCGGGGCCGAAGCCGGGCGCTGGCAGGACGATCCGGCCCAGCACCCTGCCTTGCGCGAACTCGACCGGCTGCACACGGCGCTGCTCGACGCGCCGCGACCGCGACTGCTCGACCGCGTGTTCGCACGTGCTGCCCCGGCGCCGCGCGGGCTGTACCTGTGGGGCGGTGTCGGTCGCGGCAAGACCTTCCTGATCGACCTGTTCTTCGACGGGCTGCCGCTGGCGCAGAAGCGCCGTACCCATTTCCACCGCTTCATGCGCGAGGTCCATGCGCAGCTGCGCGCGCACGCCGGCGAAAGCGACCCGCTGGTGACGATCGCGCGCGCCTGGCGCAAGGACCTGCGCGTGCTGGTGCTGGACGAGTTCTTCGTCAGCGACATCGGTGACGCGATGCTGCTGGCGCGCCTGCTGGAGCGGCTGTTCGCCGAGGGCGTGGTGCTGGTGACCAGTTCCAATACCGCACCGGCC
The DNA here is from genome assembly GCA_035465455.1 of Lysobacter sp. GTDB lineage: Bacteria > Pseudomonadota > Gammaproteobacteria > Xanthomonadales > Xanthomonadaceae > Lysobacter_K. The sequence goes on along the minus strand of DATHRJ010000246.1, from coordinate 3,327 downwards.
GATCTGTATCCGCACGGCCTGCAGCGCGAGCGCTTCCTGCCGGCGATCGCGCAGATCCAGCAACACTGCCAGGTGCTGCGCCTGGACAGTCCGCGCGATTACCGCCTGCGCGCGCTGACGCGTTCGCCGGTGTACCGCACACCGCTCGACCCTGGCGCCGATGCGTGGCTGCGCGAGCGTTGGGACGAGTTGACCGCGGGTACGCCGCACGAGGACGGACCACTGCAGATCGAGGGCCGTACGATCCCGGTGCGCGAACTGGCGGAAGGCCATGCCTGGTTCGACTTCGCCGGCCTGTGCGAAGGCCCGCGCGCGGTCAGCGACTACATCGAGATCGCGACCGAATACCACACGGTGCTGCTCGGTGGCATCCCGCGTTTCGACCGCGACAACGAGGACGCCGCGCGTCGCTTCATCAACGCGGTCGACGAGTTCTACGACCGCCAGGTCAACCTGGTCTGCACTGCCGCGACTGCGCCGCCGGAACTGTATGCCGGGCAGAAGCACGCCGCGGCGTTCGAGCGCACGACATCGCGACTGATCGAGATGCGATCGGCCGAATACCTGGCGCTGCCGCACCGCGGGTGACTCCCATTCCGGAGCGCGGCGCCGATTGGCGTTAGCATCGGTGCACCAACGGGGAGATCATCAATGCGACCTGCGATGAACCGGCAACTCATGCTGTCTGTCCTGTGCGCCGCGCTGCTGGCGCCGACCCACCAGGGCCATGCCGCCGACGCCGACACCGTGGCCGAGCGCCGCGAAGTCACGGCCGCGGCGCGGCGGTTGCAGGATCGCGTCGTCATGCTGCGTCGCGACTTCCACCAGCACCCGGAGCTGTCCAACCGCGAGCAGCGCACCGCGGCCAAGGTCGCCGAGCACCTGCGCGCGCTCGGCCTGGAGCCGCAGACCGGCATCGCCCACCACGGCGTGGTCGCGATTATCCAAGGCGGCAAGCCCGGTCCGCTGATCGCCCTGCGTGCCGACATGGACGCGCTGCCGGTGACCGAGCAGACCGGGCTGCCATTCGCCTCGACCGCCACCGCGACCTTCCGCAACGAGACCGTCGGGGTGATGCACGCCTGCGGCCACGACGCGCATACCGGCATGCTGCTCGGGGTGGCCGATGCGCTGGTGGCGATGCGCGAGGAGTTGCCGGGGCAGGTGATGCTGGTGTTCCAGCCGTCCGAGGAGGGCGCGCCCGACGGCGAGGAAGGCGGCGCATCGCTGATGATCGAGCAGGGGCTGTTCGCGGACTTCAAGCCGGAGGCGATGTTCGGCCTGCACGTGTTTTCGTCGTTGCAGGCGGGCCAGATCGGGGTCCGCGGCGGGCCGCTGATGGCCGCCTCCGACAAGTTCACGATCACCGTGCAGGGCGTGCAGACCCATGGCTCGCGGCCGTGGGGCGGGATCGACCCGATCGTCGCGGCGGCCGACCTGGTCGGCACCGCGCAGACCATCGTCAGCCGCCGCACCGACATCGCCCGGCTGCCGGCGGTGGTCACGTTCGGCGCGATCAAGGGTGGCATCCGCTACAACATCATTCCCGATTCGGTCGAGCTGGTCGGCACGATCCGCACGTTCGACGAAGGCATGCGCGAGGCGATCCACGCCGACCTGCGCAATGTCGCCGCGCACGTCAGCGCCGCGCACGGTGCCCGCGTCGATGCGCACGTGCCCGACAACCGCGGCAACCCGGTGACGGTCAACGATGCGGCGCTGACCGCGCGCATGCTGCCAAGCCTGCGTGCCGTCGCCGGGGCGGGCAACGTGATCGAGCCGCCGCTGCAGATGGGCGCCGAGGACTTCGCGTATTACGCCCGCGAGGTGCCGGCGATGTTCTTCTTCGTCGGCGCGACAGCCCCGGGGATCGATCCGGCCACGGCACCGGGCAACCACTCGCCGAAGTTCGTGCTCGACGAGAGCTCGCTCGACCTGGGCCTGCGCGCGCTGCTGCAACTGACGCTGGATTACCTGCACGATGGATCCGCGGCGCCGGCGGCGGATGGCTAGCACGGGCTGAAGTGACGGCGAGCATGAACGAAGCGGCGCGCGCCAGGCCGCCGCGGGCCGCTGCCGCACGCGAGCGCTCGGCGCAGCGGCGATAATGGCCGGATGAACTCCCAGGACCTGCCGCTCGGCCGCCACGTCGATTACCCGAGACAATACGACCCCGCGCTGCTGTTCCCGATCGCCCGCGCGGTTGGCCGCGGCGAGATCGGCCTGCGCGACGCCGGGCTCCCGTTCGTCGGGATCGACCGCTGGCATGCCTACGAACTGGGCTGGCTCGACGCCCGCGGCAAGCCGTGCGTCGCGACCGCGACCCTGCAGGTACCCGCCGATTCGCCGAACCTGATCGAGTCCAAGTCGCTGAAGCTGTACCTGAACTCGTTCAATGCCGCCCGCTTCGACACGCCAGCCCTGGTGTCGGAGCGGATCGCCGCAGACCTGGCGCGCGTGGCCGGCGCACCGGTCGCGGTCGAGTTCGGGCTGCCGCCGATCGATGCCGACGCCGCGCCGGTGCCGGTCGAATCGCTCGATGCGCTGGATGTCGCGATCGACCACTACGGACCCCCGCGGCCGGATTTTCTCGTGGTCGACGCCGGCGCGATCGTGGATGAGACCCTGGGCAGCGCGCTGCTGAAATCCAACTGTCCGGTCACCGGCCAGCCCGACTGGGCGCGGGTGGTGATCGGGTACCGCGGGCCGCGCATCGACCGCGCCGGCCTGCTGCGCTACCTGGTGTCGTTCCGCGACCATGCCGAATTCCACGAGCAGTGCGTGGAGCGTATCTTCAGCGACCTGCTGCAGCGCGCGCGGCCCGAATCGCTGTCGGTGGAGGCGCGCTACACTCGTCGCGGCGGCCTGGACATCAACCCGTGGCGGGCCACCCCGGGGCATGCGCCGCCACCACGGTTGCGTGACCTGCGGCAGTAGCCGACTTCGTAGCTTCCACTGGCGGCCTGAACACCGTGCGGAAACGGCAGTTGCGAATTGCAGGTCCAGATCCATCGCCGCTCGACAGGCATCGCCCGGGAGGCATCCGATGCGAGGCTCCATCGCCGTCACCGTCATCGTCGCCGCCTTGCTGGCCGCAGCGGCTGATGCCAGTCCACCTGCGGAACCGCCGCGAGCGTTCGATCTGGGCGGCGCGGTCCGGGTCAACTATGGCTGGCTCGACTACGTGCCCGATTCGGCCAATCTCGATCTCGAACTGGTGCGGGTCGACCTTGCCTGCAAGCAGGGCCGCTTCGTGTGCTCGGCGCAATACCGCTGGTACGACGGGTTCTCCGCCATCCACCACGCCTGGATCGGATTCCAGGCCGA